>NZ_JBWKQZ010000012.1:0-191896 GCF_059419025.1 Cupriavidus sp. GW821-FHT07C08 | reverse complement strand
AGGTGCAGCTTGAGCATCGTGCGGTGGTGGTCGGTGATGTGTCCGCGCAGCGCCTCGCGCAGCTCGGCGGTCTTCTTGCGCGCGTTGCCTTGGGCCAGCGCGGCGAGCCGCACAGGGTCGTGCTCGCCGGCAACGATGGCCTTGAGCATGGCGCGGCCGCTGTGTCCGAGGATATCCGAGAGCACGCTGCCCAATTTGAGGTTGGCGTCTTCGAGGACTTTCTGGATGCGCAGGCTGTGCTGGGAGATCTCGCGCACGAGTTGCTTGCGGGTGCGCGTGAGATCGCGCAGTTCCTGAATGGCCGCCGGCGGCACGAAGCTCGATCGAATCAAGCCGTGGGCGAGCAGATCGGCAATCCACATCGCGTCGTTGACGTCGGTCTTGCGGCCGGGCACGTTGTGGATGTGCTGGGCGTTGGCCAGGACCAACTCGAAGTTGCCTTCGAGGATATGCCACACCGGCTTCCAGTACACCCCAGTGGCTTCCATGGCCACATGGGTGCAGCCGTGCAGCGCCAGCCAGTCGGCCAGCGCCAGCAGGCCGGCGGTGGTGCTGTCGAAACTGCGCACTTCGTGATGCACGGGCGCGGAGACGCAGCGCACACAGGCCACGATGGTGTCCTTGTGCACGTCCAGCCCGGCACAGCGGGGATAGAGCACTTGCATGGAGCCTCCTGCCAGAGTCAATGGCAGCGGCAGCAGCCCTCGTCGTCGAAATCTACTAGACGTGCTCTGGAGTGTTGCCACCCATGGTCACAATTCGGGGTGCTCGCAGGGCTGCGGGTCCAACTACTAAACGGGCTCGGGGCACCAAGCACAAGCCGACCTCGTTGCCGATACCAGACACCATCATATGCCCATCCAATCGCAATGCACGGGCCGCAAGCCCGCTTCATCCTTCGGGGTCGGGCTCGCCCGATGAACAACTACTAAGAAGCGTTAGACAGCATGAGCGATGGGATCCACGTGGCACCCGAGGTCGGCGAGGCGTTTGAGGAGGCGGTGGATGGTCTTCTCGGCGTGATGGCGGTCGAAGTAATCAGGGCCGAGGTCGGCGTACTCAACGCCGTCCCGGAGCATGTGGTAAGCGGCGGTGAGCATGGAAGCAGCAACCGCGAGGATGGCCTTCTTGGCGCCGCGCCGGGCTTTGATGCGCAGGAACTGGGAGCGCAGATAGCTGGTCTTGACGCGCACCGCGGCCCAGGCAGCGGTCACCAAAGCGGTTTTGAGCCAGGTGCCGCTCTTGCGCACCCGCGTGCTGCGCCGCTTGCCGGCGCTCTCGTCATTACGCGGGCACAGACCCGCCCAAGACACCAGGTGGCCGGCATCGGGAAAGCGCGTCATGTCGACGCCGATCTCCGCCAACAGGACCTGAGCGGTCAGGTCGCTAACCCCGGGGATCGTGGTCAGCAGGCGGGCGCGCTGTTGGATCGGCGCCAGCGCTTTTCCCACGACGGCGTCGAGCTCGGCGAGTGTGTGCTCCAGTGCACCAATGATGTCCAGGTGCAGCTTGAGCATCGTGCGGTGGTGGTCGGTAATGCGTCCGCGCAGGGCCTCACGCAATTCGGCGTGCTTTTTTCGGGCGTTTCCTTGGGCGAGCGCGGCAAGCCGCTCGGGATCGGTCTCGCCATCGACAATGGCCTTGAGCATGGCACGGCCGCTGCGTCCGAGCACATCCGAGAGCACGCTGCCGAGCTTGAGGTTGGCATCTTCGAGGACTTTCTGGATACGCAGGCTGTGTTGGGAGATCTCGCGCACGAGTTGCTTGCGGGTGCGCGTGAGATCGCGCAACTCCTGGGTCGCGGCCGGTGGCACGAAGCTCGATCGGATCAAGCCGTGGGCGAGCAGATCGGCAATCCACATCGCGTCGTTGACGTCGGTCTTGCGGCCGGGCACGTTGCGGATGTGCTGGGCGTTGGCCAGCACCAACTCGAAGTTGCCCTCGAGGATGTGCCACACCGGCTTCCAGTACACGCCGGTGGCTTCCATGGCCACGTGGGTGCAGCCGTGCAGCGCCAGCCAGTCGGCCAGCGCCAGCAGGCCGGCGGTGGTGCTGTCAAAGCTGCGCACTTCCTGGTGCGCTGGCGCCGAGACGCAGCGCACGCAGGCCACGATGGTGTCCTTGTGCACGTCCAGTCCGGCGCAGCGAGGAAAGAGTACTTGCATGGAGCCTCCTGCCAGAGTCAATGGCATCGGCAGCAGCCCTCGTCGTCGAAATCTACTAGACGTGTTCCAGGGTGTTGCCACCCGTGGTCACAATTCGGGGTGCTCGCAGGGCTGCGGGTCCAACTATTCAACGGGCTCGGCACCAAGCAGGAGCCGACCTCGTTACCGACACCAGCTACGATCTTATTCCTGTCTAAGCGCAATTCACCGGCCCAAAGCCCGCTTCATCCTTCGGGGTCGGGCGTGCCCGATGGACAACTGTTAACGAAAAAGGCCGCCAGGAGTGGCGGCCTTCAGGCAGGATCGGGCAGGGCCGGCGTGCTCACGCGCCCCCGGTCGAGTCCACCGAGCCGGCGCCGGGCGGGATGCCGGCGCGGCGCTCAAGCTCCGCCACGCGGCCCTCCAGTTCCTCCAGGCGGGCGCGGGTGCGGGCCAGCACCTGCGACTGGACGTCGAATTCCTCGCGCGTGACCAGGTCCAGCCTGGCAAAGCCCTGGGTCATCATGCTGCGCACGTTTTTTTCGATGTCCCTTGCCGGCGAGTTGCGCAGCGCCTCGCTGACCTTGTTCTGCAGGTCGTTGAAGAGATCGGTCGGTTTCATGGTTTCTCCTTTGCGCACCTAACTGGTGCCAATCCGGGTGGGCATCTGGCGTATAGCGCGCTTTCGCACAGGATTTGGGCGCCCCGATTGCGGGCGCGCGGCCTTGTGTGTCGCGGTACGCAGCCACCGTCAGGACTCAATTATCGCCCGTGAGGCACGTGGGCGAAAGCTCCGGCGTATCCGCGTTCACACCTTTTAACCCGATCTGGCTTCGCTGCAGGGCAGATTCAAGTCTGGCTTTGGTCACGGCACGAGATTACGGCCGACACGCATCGCCGACTTCCGCGGAGCTGGCATGGCAGTTGCAGTAGTGGGTACGCCTGCCTCATTGAATCACCGAAATCCAATAAACGAAATCCGAGCCATCAGGAAAAGGGAGAAGAAATCCATGAAGAAGTTGGCCCTTGCAGTCAGCGCGGTTGTCCTGACCAGTGCCGCTGCCACTGCCTACGCGCAAAGCACGGACGCGGCGGCCCCGGCACCTGCCGCCGCCGCGGCCGAGCCGGCATCGCCGCATACGTTCACGGCCAACGTGTCGCTGGTCTCGGACTACCGCTATCGCGGCATCAGCCAGACGAACCTGCGCCCGGCCATCCAGGGTGGCTTTGACTACGCCCACGAAAGCGGCTTTTACGTGGGCAACTGGAACTCCAGCATCAGCTGGCTCGAGGATGCCAACCCGGCGGTCTCGGCCCCGGTCGAGATGGATTTCTACGGCGGCTTCAAGAACACCTTCAAGGTTGCCGGCACCGAATTCAACTATGACGTGGGCGTGCTCGAGTACTACTACCCGGGCGGCTACAACAACCCGCGTCCCTACACCACGGAACTGTACGCCGGCATCGGCTGGGGCCCGGTGTTCCTGAAGTACTCGCACTCGGTCACCAACCTGTTTGGCTGGGCCGACAGCAAGAACAGCGGCTACATCGACCTGAGCGCCAACGTGCCGCTGAACTTCTGGGACCTGACCCTGAACGCGCACGTCGGCTACCAGGACGTCAAGCACAACAGCGATGCCTCGTACACCGACTGGAAGATCGGCCTGACCAAGGACCTGGGCAAGGGTTTCGCGCTGGCCGTGGCCTATGTCGATACCAACGCCAAGCAAGTGGCGTACACCAGCGCCAACCGTGGCCGCTACCTGGGCAAGGCGGCGGCGTGGGCCTCGATCACCAAGACTTTCTAACTCTGACGCAGCCCGGGCGGGCTGCCGGCCCGCCCCCAGGAGAATCCTGATGAAACTCATCATTGCAGTGATCAAGCCATTCAAGCTCGACGAGGTGCGCGAAGCGCTGTCGGACGTGGGCGTGTCCGGCATCACCGTGACCGAAGTGAAAGGCTTCGGCCGCCAGAAAGGCCACACCGAGCTGTACCGCGGCGCGGAGTACATCGTCGACTTCCTGCCCAAGGTGAAGATCGAAGTGGCAGTCCCCGACGACGTGGTCGAGCGCGCCATCGAGGCAGTCGAGAAATCGGCCCGCACCGGCAAGATCGGCGACGGCAAGATCTTCGTGGCACCGATCGAGCAGGTCATCCGCATCCGCACCGGCGAGACCGGCGGCGATGCCCTGTGAGCCCGAGACAGCACAACACAAGAGGTTAAGCACATGAAAACCTGGTTCAAGCGATTCCTGACGGCTGGCGCGATGGCGCTGGCCATCGGCACGGCGGGCGTGGGCATCTCCACGCCGGCCGCCGCACAGGACAAGCCGGCCGCCGAGGCATCTGCCCCGGCCGCCGCCCCCGCCGCAGCCGCTGCCGAAGCGTCGGCGCCGGCTGCTCCCGCCGCCGCTGCGCCTGCCGCGGCCGCACCGGCCGCCGCCCCCGCGGAAGCCGCCGCCGCGCCGGCCGCTCCGGCGCCCAACAAGGGCGACACCGCCTGGCTGCTGGTCTCGACCGCCTTCGTGATCCTGATGACGCTGCCCGGCCTGGCGCTGTTCTACGGCGGCCTGGTGCGCTCCAAGAACATGCTGTCGGTGCTGATGCAGTGCCTGGTGATCTTCTCGCTGGTGGCACTGCTGTGGGCGATCTATGGCTACAGCTTTGCCTTCACCGAGGGTAACGCCTTCTTCGGCGGCACCGACCGGCTCTTCATGAAGGGGCTGACGGTCGAGGCCGTGGCGGCGACCTTCAGCAAGGGCGTGGTGGTGCCGGAACTGGGCTACTTCGCCTTCCAGTGCGCCTTCGCCTGCATCACCTGCGGCCTGATCATCGGCGCCTTCGCCGAACGCGCCAAGTTCTCGGCCGTGCTGGTGTTCGTGGTGCTGTGGTTCACGTTCTCCTACATCCCGATGGCCCACATGGTCTGGTTCTGGCCGGGCCCGGACGCCTACACCGACGCCGCTGCTGGCGCCGCCGCGACCGCCAAGTCGGGCTGGCTGTTCCAGAAGGGCGCGCTTGACTTCGCCGGCGGCACCGTGGTGCATATCAACGCCGCCGTGGCTGGCCTGGTGGGTGCCTATATGTTCGGCAAGCGCATCGGCTTCGGCCGCGAGGCGATCCGTCCGCACAGCCTGACCTTCACCATGGTCGGCGCTTCGCTGCTGTGGTTCGGCTGGTTCGGCTTCAACGCCGGCTCGGCGCTTGAAGCCAACGGCTCGGCCGCACTGGCCTTCGTCAACACGCTGCTGGCCACCTGCGCCGCGGTATTGGCGTGGACCTTCGGCGAGTGGATCGGCAAGGGCAAGCCGTCGATGCTGGGCGGTGCCTCGGGTGCGGTGGCCGGCCTGGTGGCGATCACCCCGGCTGCCGGCTTCGTCGGCCCGATGGGCTCGATCGTGATCGGCCTGCTGGCTGGCCTGCTGTGCCTGTGGGGCGTGACCGGCCTGAAGCGCATGCTGGGCATGGACGACTCGCTTGACGTGTTCGGCGTGCACGGCGTGGGCGGCATCCTGGGGGCGCTGCTGACCGGCGTGTTCGCCTCGCCCAGCCTGGGCGGCACGGGCATCTACGACTACGTGACCAACAAGGTGGCGGACGACTATTCGATCGCCGGCCAGCTGTGGATCCAGTTCCAAGGCGTGCTGACCACCGTGGTGTGGTCCGGCGTGGTCGCCTTCGTGGCCTACAAGCTGGTGGACATGCTGATCGGCCTGCGGGTGCCGGAAGACGAAGAGCGCGAGGGCCTGGATATCACCTCGCACGGCGAGACCGCGTATGAAGTCTGATCGAAAAAGTGTTGTGCTGGAGAGCTGATTGGGAATCTTCTCTCAGGAGCTTTCGCCCGGCCGTGTGCCGGGCTTTTTTCTCTCCGGCATTGCTTGCGATTGCAGACATTTGCCTGGCGGCCGTGGCCGAGCCATGCGTGCGCGCATGCTCGGGGAGGACTTCCGTCGCTCCTCGCAAAACCCGCCAGCCGAGTGCCGGCAAGGGCTGGCTGGCGATCCCCCCGCGCGCTGCGCGGGCTTTTCGCAAAGTGCTTAACTCCGATCTTAAAAAGCTTCAATTGTCTTTAATGTGCGGGGCACATACATTGCCAGTGAGGCAGTTTCCTCCACCTGCAGAACGCTCCCCGTATCTGTCAGGCCATTCAAGAGCGCGGCATCGCCGCGCTTTTTTTTGCCTGTGCGGCGGGCTCTTTATTTCGCGCCGCCCATCCCCATATCGTTATCCCTCAGGCCCGGCCGTGCATATCCTTATAAGGGGGGTGCCAGCGCCTGGTTGGCCGTTCCTCTACAATCGGGGCGAACGATAAAGACGATCTATAGGATGGATATGGTCCCGCATCTCATCACCGCGCTGAACGGTCCGCTGCTCGAACTGGAAAAGAAGATCCTGGACGCCACGCCGTCCATCGAGCGCTGGTTCAGACTGGAATGGCAGGAGCATACCCCTCCGTTCTATTGCTCGGTGGACCTGCGCAATGCCGGCTTCAAGCTGGCGCCGGTCGATACCAACCTGTTCCCGGGCGGCTTCAACAACCTCGCCCCGGAAATGCTGCCGCTGGCGGTGCAGGCGGCGATGGCGGCGATCGAGAAGATCTGCCCGGACGCCAAGAACCTGCTGCTGATCCCCGAGCGGCATACCCGCAACATGTTCTACCTGCAGAACGTGGCGCGGCTGTCGCTGATCATGCGCCAGGCGGGCCTGAACGTGCGCCTGGGCTCGCTCTCCGAGGAAATCACCGAACCGACCCCGATCGAGTTGCCCGACGGCCAGACCCTGGTGGTCGAGCCGCTGGCGCGCCTGGGCACCAAGGGCCGCCGGCTGGGGCTGAAGGACTTCGACCCCTGTTCGATCCTGCTGAACAACGACCTGTCAGCCGGCATCCCGCCGATCCTGGAAAACATCAACGAGCAGTACCTGCTGCCGCCGCTGCACGCCGGCTGGTCCACCCGCCGCAAGAGCAGCCACTTTGCCGCCTATGACGAGGTGGCCAAGAAGTTCGCCAAGCTGATCGACATCGACCAGTGGATGGTCAACCCGTACTTCGCCCGCTGCTCCGGCGTTGACTTCCACGAGCGCGTGGGCGAGGAAGAGCTGGCCGACGCGGTCGAGGGCGTGCTCAAGAAGATCGCCAAGAAGTACCGCGAGTACGGCATCAAGGAGACGCCGTACGTGGTGGTCAAGGCCGATGCCGGCACCTACGGCATGGGCATCATGACCGTGCGCGACCCCTCCGAGGTCAAGGGCCTGAACCGGAAGGAGCGCAACAAGATGAGCGTCGTCAAGGAAGGCCTGGAGGTCAGCGACGTCATCATCCAGGAAGGCGTGCACACCTTCGAGAAGGTCAATGAAGCGGTTGCCGAGCCGGTGGTGTACATGATCGACCGCTACGTGGTCGGCGGCTTCTACCGCGTGCACACGGGCCGCGGCAACGACGAAAACCTGAACGCGCCGGGCATGCACTTCGTGCCGCTGGCGTTTGCGCCCAACGGCATCCCGGACAGCCATGCCAAGCCTGGCGCCGCCGTGCCGAACCGCTTCTACATGTATGGCGTGGTGGCCCGGCTGGCACTGCTGGCGGCGTCGCTGGAGCTCGAGAAGACCGACCCGAACCCGATTATCTGAGCCGCCAACATGCGCATCCTCTTCATCACCGATCCGCTGGAGACCTTCAAGACGTACAAGGACTCCACCTACGCCATGATGACCGAGGCCGCCGCGCGCGGCCACGAGCTGTACTGGTGCCTGCAGCCGCAGCTGGCGCTGTCCGGCCGCACGGTCGAGACCGTGGCCACGCGCCTGCACCTGACCGGCGAGACCAGCGACGCCGACCA
This sequence comes from Cupriavidus sp. GW821-FHT07C08, assembly GCF_059419025.1. Lineage (NCBI taxonomy): Bacteria > Pseudomonadati > Pseudomonadota > Betaproteobacteria > Burkholderiales > Burkholderiaceae > Cupriavidus > Cupriavidus sp. GW821-FHT07C08. Next base: position 183,911 of record NZ_JBWKQZ010000012.1, on the reverse strand, counting down.
CAGCGCCTGGTACCGCGAGGGCAACAGCGCGCTGGAGCCGCTCTCGGCCTTCGACGCGGTGCTGATGCGCAAGGACCCGCCCTTCGACATGGAGTACGTCACCAGCACCTGGCTGCTGGAGCTGGCCGAGTCGCAGGGCGCGCGCGTGTTCAACAAGCCGCGCGCGATCCGCGACCATTCCGAGAAGCTGGCCATTGCCCAGTACCCGGAATACATCACGCCGACGCTGGTCACGCGCGACCTGGCGCGCATCCGCGACTTCCACGCCGAGCACCGCGACATCATTGTCAAGCCGCTCGACGGCATGGGCGGCATGGGCGTGTTCCGCGTCGGCGCGGACGGCATGAACCTGGCCGCGATCGTCGAGACGCTGGGCCACGACGGCGCCCGCACGCTGATGGTGCAGCGCTATATCCCGGCGATCAAGGACGGCGACAAGCGCATCCTGCTGATCGGCGGCGTGCCGGTACCGTATTCGCTGGCACGCGTGCCGATGGCCGGCGAAGTGCGCGGCAACCTGGCTGCCGGCGGCACCGGCCGCGCGCAGGAACTGAGCACCCGCGACCGCGAGATCGCCGAAGCACTGGCGCCGGGGCTGTGGGAGCAGGGCCTGCTGCTGGTGGGCCTGGACGTCATCGGCGACTACCTGACCGAGGTCAATGTGACGAGTCCGACCTGTTTCCAGGAGATCACCCAGCAAACCGGTTTCCATGTCGCGGCGATGTTCATCGACGCGCTGGAGCACGCCGTCGACGCTGCCGGCCGCTGAGCCTGGCCGGCAGCGGGAGCGCGGGGGCCGCCTGCTACAATCGGGGCAATCCAACGGATTCACCATCATGGCAGGCATTCTGATCATCGCGCACACGCCGCTGGCTTCGGCCCTGCGCGATTGCGCCGCCCACGTCTACTGCGGCCAGCCGCAGCGGCTGGAAGCCATCGACGTCCTTCCCGATGCCGATCCCGTCGTCGTGCTGGCCGAGGCCAGGCGCCGGCTGGCGGCCATCTGCGAAGACAACGGCGCGCTGGTCCTCACCGATATCTTCGGCGCCACCCCCGCCAATATCGCCGCACGCCTGGCCGAGCCGGGCCGCGTGCGCGTGCTGGCCGGCGTCAACCTTCCCATGCTCGTGCGCGCGATCTGCTACCGGGGCGAAAAGCTCGACCAGCTTGCCACCAAGGCCCTGGCCGGCGGCTCGCAGGGTGTGCTGCAGGTCGGCACCACGACTGTCCAGAACCAAACCGCAAACCATCCCGACAAATATGCTGCAGAGGGACACCACCATCATCAATAAGCTTGGACTGCATGCACGCGCGTCCGCCAAGCTGACCCAGCTCGCCGGCAACTATGTCAGCCAGGTCAAGATGTCCCGCAATGGTCGCCAGGTCGACGCCAAGAGCATCATGGGCGTCATGATGCTGGCCGCCGGGATCGGCTCGACGGTGACCCTCGAGACCGACGGACCCGACGAGCAGGAGGCGATGGACGCGCTGCTGGCGCTGATCGCCAACCGCTTTGGCGAGGGAGAGTGAGGCCGGCGGCCTCGACCCGAATTCTTAAACGTTCCTGACGGAGCGGTACATGCCTTTCGCCCTGCACGGCATCCCGGTCTCGCGCGGCGTCGCCATCGGGCGCGCGCACCTGCTTGCGCCCGCGGCGCTGGATGTGTCGCACTACCTGGTCGATGAAGAACAGCTCGACGCCGAGGTCGAACGGCTGCGCGCCGCGCGCGCCGCGGTGCGCGCGGAACTGGTCGCGCTCAAGCGCGACCTGCCGCGTGACGCGCCCGAGGAGCTGGGCGCGTTCCTGGACGTGCACGCGATGATCCTCGACGACGAGGCGCTGGCGCGCGAGCCCGAGGCCCTGATCCGGGGCCGGCGCTACAACGCGGAGTGGGCACTTACCACGCGCCTCGAAGAGCTGATGCGCCAGTTCGACGAGATCGAGGATGAATACCTGCGCGAGCGCAAGACCGATATCCGGCAGGTGGTCGAGCGCATCCTGAAGGCGCTGGCCGGGGCCCCGGTGCTGGTGCCAGCGCCGGTGCCGGCGCTGGCGGCCGACGGCGAGGCCGCGACCGGGGTGATCGTGGTGGCCCACGATATCTCCCCGGCCGACATGCTGCAGTTCCGCCATACCATCTTCCACGGCTTCGTCACCGACATGGGCGGGCGCACCTCGCATACCGCCATCGTCGCGCGCAGCCTGGACATCCCGGCCGCGGTCGGCGTGCAGAGCGCGAGCGAGCTGATCCGCCAGGACGACTGGATCATCATCGATGGCGATGCCGGGCTGGTGATCGTCGACCCGACCGCCATCATCCTGGAAGAGTACCGCCACCGGCAGAGCGAGCGGGCGCTGGAAAAGAAGCGCCTGCAGCGGCTGCGGCATACCCCGGCGGTGACGCTGGACGGGCTGGAGATCGACCTGCTGGCCAACATCGAGATGGCCGAGGACGCTGGCGCGGCGCTGTCGGCCGGCGCGGTCGGCGTGGGCCTGTTCCGTTCTGAATTTCTGTTCATGAACCGGCGCGACGAGCTTCCGGGCGAAGACGAGCAGTTCCAGGCCTATCGCGGCGCGGTCGATGCCATGCACGGGCTGCCGGTGACCATCCGCACCATCGACATCGGCGCCGACAAGCCGCTCGATGCCCGGGGCGACGGCCGCAGCGATGACTTCGAGACCGCGCTGAACCCGGCGCTGGGCCTGCGCGCGATTCGCTGGTCGCTGTCCGAGCCGGGCATGTTCCTGACCCAGCTGCGCGCGCTGCTGCGGGCTTCGGCCTTCGGCCCGGTGCGGCTGCTGGTGCCGATGCTGGCGCACGCCAGCGAGATCGACCAGACCCTGGCGCTGATCGCCAAGGCCAAGCGCCAGCTCGACGAGCGCGGCGAGGCCTACGATCCGGGCATGAAGGTCGGCGCCATGATCGAGATCCCGGCGGCGGTGCTGCTGCTGCCGCTGTTCCTGCGCAAGATGGACTTCCTGTCCATCGGCACCAACGACCTGATCCAGTACACGCTGGCCATCGACCGCGCCGACAACGCGGTGGCGCACCTGTTCGACCCGCTGCACCCGGCGGTGCTGCAGCTGGTGGCGCGCACCATCCGCGAGGCCAACCGCGCCGGCGTGCCGGTGGCCGTGTGCGGCGAAATGGCGGGCGACCCGTCCATGACCCGGCTGCTACTGGGCATGGGGCTGCGCGAGTTCTCGATGCACCCGGCGCAGCTGCTGCGGGTCAAGCAGGAGATCCTGCATGCCCACTGCGAACGGCTCGAGCCGCTGGTCGACCAGGTCCTGCAGGCCTTCGATCCGGAGGAGCAGGCGACCGCCCTGCGGCAGCTGGCACGACCCTGAAGCCATCAGGGTTTTCTGACGCAGCAGGGCGGCTGGTGCAGCACTTCCATCAGCCGGAAAGTGCCGCCAAAGCCGCCTTTTTTTTGCATTCTGTGGCGCCTACCCGACCTCTACCTATGTGGCTTAATGGGAATTGTTATCATTATTGATCTCTGATATTCTGACGTTCATTCGCAGTGGCATGCCGGTGCCACGCGCCCCACAGGAGGGAGTTGTGTACGTCTGTATCTGCAACCAGATCACCGATCGTGAGATTCACGGTGCTGCGCACCTGGGCATCGAAACCCTCGACGAACTGGCCGAAACGCTTGGCGTTGGCACGTGCTGCGGCCGCTGCCGCGACTGCGCGCAGCAGGTGTTGCAGGAAGGCGTGGCAGCGGTGCGCAACGTCACCGTGGCGACCCTCGCCAACATCCAGGTTGTGGAGATTTCTTCCTGTTCCGCATCGGGCCCATGTACCATAATGGACACTCGGGACCCGGCAGTCGCGAACGACCAGCGCAAGGCGCTGGTGGCCTGAACGCGCCCATGAACTGAAGATCCGGTTCACGGCGCGCTTTTGCGCTTTTTCCTTTTTCACTGACTGCACGGCGCCATTGGCGCCGTTTCGTGTTTTTGCGCGGGCCCGATGCAACAGGAGCCGCCAATGAAAGGTGACAAGAAGGTCATCCAGCATCTGAACGCCCAGCTCAAGAACGAGCTGACCGCGATCAACCAGTATTTCCTGCACGCCCGCATGTATCGCCACTGGGGCCTGAAGAAGCTCGGCGAGGTGGAGTACAAGGAATCGATCGGCGAAATGAAGCACGCCGACCGCCTGATCGAGCGCATCCTGATGCTGGACGGCCTGCCCAACCTGCAGGACCTGCACAAGCTGCTGCTCGGCGAAGACACGCCCGAAATGCTCAAGTGCGACCTGAAGCTCGAGCAGACCGCGCACGCCACCGTCAAGGAAGGCATCGCCTACTGCGAATCCGTGGGCGATTACGTCAGCCGCGAAATCCTGGTCGATATCCTCACCGATACCGAGGAACATATCGAATACCTGGAAACGCAGCTGGACCTGATCGACAAGGTCGGGCTGCAGAACTACCTGCAGTCGCAGTTGGAGCCGGGCGAGCAATAAGCCGGTCTCCGGCGTGGCCGCTCTCGATGAGCGGCCCGCCCCAGCGCGCGGCGCCATTCGGCATCGCCGTTTTGCTCGCCTGTTGGCAGTAACCCTTCTCATTCCAATTCCTGTCTTCATCCAGGCGTCGCTGGCGGGCAAAGGCTCCTGTCCCGCCACGGCGCCGCGCGGAACTCACCCTATGACCAGTAATGCGCCCTGATACCGCGGACTTCCGCACCCTGTTCCTCAGCGGCGTGGCCATGCTTGACGTGCGCGCGCCGCTGGAATTCGCGCGCGGGGCCTTCCCCGGCGCGGTCAACCTGCCGCTGATGGACGATGCCGAGCGCCATGAGGTGGGTCTGTGCTATGCGCAGAAGGGCCAGCAGGCGGCAATCGAACTTGGCCACCAGCTGGTGTCGGGCCTGCGCAAGGCGGCGCGGATCGCAGCCTGGGCGGAGTTTGCGCGCGCGCATCCGGACGGCTACCTGTATTGCTTCCGCGGCGGGCTGCGCTCGCAGCTGGTGCAGCAATGGCTGCACGCGGCCGGTGTCGATTACCCCCGCGTGACTGGCGGCTACAAGGCGATGCGCGGCTTCCTGATCGAGACTACCGATGCCGCGGCGGCACAGCAGCAGTGGTTCGTGCTGGGCGGCCTGACCGGCAGCGGCAAGACCGATGTGCTGGCCGACGTGCCCGCCGCGATCGACCTCGAAGGCCATGCGCGGCACCGCGGCTCGGCCTTCGGGCGGCGCGCGCTGGCGCAGCCGCCGCAGATCGATTTCGAGAACGCGCTGGCCATCGACGTGCTGCGGCATATTGACGCAGGCTGGCGCGCGCTGCTGGTGGAGGACGAGGGCCGCTTTATCGGCAGCCGCGACGTGCCGCAGGCGCTGACGCAGCGCATGCAGGCCAGCCCGCTGGTGTGGCTGGAAGCGTCGTTCGATGAACGCGTGGAGCGCGTGCTGCGCGACTATGTGCAAGGGCTGGCGGCGGAGTTCATCGCCGAGAAGGGCAGCACGGAAGGCTTCGAAGCCTACGCCACGCGCCTGCGCGAGGCCATGGCCGGGATCTCGCCGCGGCTGGGCGGCGCCCGCTACGGCCAGCTGTCAGCGTTGCTGGACCAGGCGCTGGCGCAGCAGGCGGAGCGCGGCCAGGTAGATCTGCACCGCGACTGGATCGCCGTGCTGCTGCGCGAGTACTACGATCCGATGTACGCCTTCCAGCGCGAACAGCGCGAGGCGCGCATCGTCTTTCGCGGCGACCGCGCCGCCGTCACCGACTGGCTGCGGGCGCACACGGCGCAGCGGGACTAGCCTTCGGCTTCAGTGCCCGGCACAGACCGGGCAATCCGGCGTACGTGCCAGCCGCATCGTGGTCCATTCCATCGACAGCGCATTGACCATCAGCAGCCGGCCCGCCAGGCTCTCGCCGACACCGGCGAGCAGCTTGAGCGCCTCGGCCGCCTGCACCGTGCCGACCATGCCGACCAGCGGCGCGAACACGCCCATGGTCGCGCAGGCCACTTCCGGCGCGGGTTCGGCCGGCGGGAACAGGCAGGCATAACAGGGCGCGTCGGGCTGGCGCCGGTCGAACACGCTGATCTGGCCATCGAAACGCAGCGCCGCGCCTGACACCAGCGGCACCTTGTGGCCCACGCAGGCGCGGTTGACCGCCTGGCGCGTAGCGAAGTTGTCGCAGCAGTCGAGCACCACGTCGGCCGTGGCGACGAGCTGGTCAAGCTCTGCATCGCCCACGCGCGCGGGCACCGTCACGATCTCCAGCCCCGGGTTGATGCGCAGCATGCCTTCGCGCGCCGAATCCACCTTGGGACGGCCCACGTTGGCGGTGGTGTGGATGATCTGGCGCTGCAGGTTGGTCAGGTCGACTTCATCGTTGTCGACCACCGTGATGCGGCCCACCCCGGCCGAGGCCAGGAACGGCAGCGCGGCCGCGCCCAGGCCGCCGGCGCCGATCACCAGCGCATGGCCGGCCAGCAGGCGCCGCTGGCCCTCGATGCCAAGCTCATCCAGCAGGATGTGGCGCGAGTAGCGCAGCAGTTGTTCGTCGTTGAGGCCGTCATTCAGGCCGTCGTTCTGGTCGTCGTTCATGATGGCTGGCGCGGGGCTGGTGCGGCGCTTCGTGTTGCGGTGAGGGCGGCAGGGCCGGGCAGGTCACGCATGGCATTGTGCTCCAACTTGCTTTCCCATGCCGGGCGGGCGGGAATGAAAAAAGCGGCCCCGCAGGGCCGCTTCTGGTTTGGCGCAAGCCCCGGCTTCAGGGAGTCTTGCCCGTCGGCGTGCCCAGCGGCTCGCCGATCGGGGCGCTGGCCGGCGGCTGCTTGGCGGGGGCCGGCGCCGTCGGCTTGGCTGCCGGTGCGCTGGCGCCCTTGGCGCCGCTCTTGCCCGAGGGCTTTGCCGCCTTGCCGTTGTCGGCCGGCGGATTGGTTTCCAGCTTCGACTTGGAGCGCTTGACCGGCTGGCCGTTGAGCTGGGCGATGGCCTGCTGCAGCATGAAGTCTTCGGCCGAGCCGAATTCCACCGGCTTCTTGCGGCGGTCCTTCTCGCGCTCTTCCGGTGACTTCTTCGCGTTCTCTTCTTCCAGGCGGCGCAGCTCGTCCACGCGGCGCTGCTCGCGCTCGGTCATTTCCGGCTCTTCCGATTCCTGCTTGTTGTGCAGGTGGCGCTCGGTGTCGATCTCGCGCGTGATCAGCGCGTCGTCCGGATCGCCTTCGGGGTTCTGGTCGACCGGGATGTCCGGACGGATGCCCTTGGCCTGGATCGACTTGCCGCTCGGCGTGTAGTAGTACGCGATGGTCAGCTTGATGCCGGTGTCGTTGGTCAGCGGGCGCACGGTCTGCACCGAGCCCTTGCCGAAGGTGGTCTTGCCCATGATCTGCGCGCGGTGATGATCCTGCAGCGCGCCCGCCACGATCTCGGAGGCCGAGGCCGAGTAGGCGTTGGTCAGTACCACCATCGGGATCTTCTTGTAGATCGCCGGCAGGCCCTTGAGCGGATCGTCTTCCAGCGACGACAGGCGGTAGTTATTGTACGTCGCCTTGTACACGCGCTTGGCATCGGGTACCTGGCCGTTGGTGGATACCACCGTGGCGTCTTCCGGCAGGAAGGCCGCGGCCACGCCGACCGCGCCCTGCAGCACGCCGCCGCCGTTGTTGCGCAGGTCCAGCACCAGGCCCTTCATGTTGGGGTTCTTCTGCGCCAGCTCGGCCAGCTTGCGGGACAGGTCGGAGATGGTGCGTTCCTGGAAGCTGGTCAGGCGGATCCAGCCGATATTGTTGTCCAGCATCTTGGCCTTGACCGACTGCACGCGGATCTCGGCGCGCGTGATCGAGACCGGGAAGGTGCGTTCCTCGCTCTTGCGGTAGATGGTCAGCGTGACCTTGGTGCCGGGCTCGCCGCGCATGCGCTTGACCGCCTGCTCCAGCGGCAGGCCGCGCACGGGCTTGTCGTCGATGCGGGTGATCAGGTCGCCCGGCTGGATGCCGGCGCGGAAGGCCGGGGTGTCCTCGATCGGGTTGATCACCTTGACCAGGCCTTCTTCCTGCGAGATCTCGATGCCCAGGCCGGCAAAGCGCCCGCGCGTGCCTTCCTGCAGTTCCTTGAAGTCTTTCTCGTCGAGGTAGGACGAATGCGGGTCGAGGCTGGCGACCATGCCCTTGATGGCTTCGGTCAGCAGTTTCTTGTCATCGACCGGCTCCACGTACTCGCGCTTGATCTGCCCGAAGATATCGGCCATCAGCCGCAACTGGTCCAGCGGCAAGGGCCCCGATGAGTTCTGGGCGGTCGCCGAAATCTGCAGCGTGGCGAGCACGCCGGCGACGAGGCCGACAGAAACTAGGCTGATGTTCTTGAGCGTCTTGCGCATGAGGGCTGCCTGAACGTGTACTCGAAGTACTGGTGTACGGTAGGGAGATTATGCCGGCTGCGGCCGCCCGGCGCCGGGCGGTTTGTCCGACAGTATAAGTGCGTGTGGTGAAACGGGCCTGTCCCGTCCCGGCTCAGGGTGGGCGGCCGCACATCCGCGCGCGGCCGCCCGGGTCGGCTTCAGCGTGCCTTGCCCTGGCTGGCCACGGCCGCCAGCGAGGCGGCGATGGCGTCCTGGTCACCCAGGTAGTAGTGGCGCAGGGGGCGCAGGTCGGCGTCCAGCTCATAGACGAGCGGGGTGCCGTTGGGGATATTGAGTCCGACGATATCGTCATCCGAGATCTGGTCCAGGTATTTCACCAGCGCGCGGATGCTGTTGCCATGGGCGGCAATGACCACGCGCTTGCCGGATTGGATGTCGGGGGCGATGGATTCGTTCCACAACGGCATCACGCGGGCCACGGTGTCCTTCAGGCACTCGGTCAGCGGGATCTCGTTGCGCGGCACATTGGCGTAGCGCGGATCGCCGTACGAGGCACGCGGGTCGGTGGGCTCCAGCGCGGGCGGCGGCGTGTCATAGCTGCGGCGCCACACCAGCACCTGCTCGTCGCCGAACTTGGCGGCGGTTTCTGCCTTGTTCAGGCCGGCCAGCGCGCCGTAGTGGCGCTCGTTCAGGCGCCATTCGTTGCGCACCGGGATCCACATCAGGTCCATTTCATCCTGCACATGCCACAGCGTGCGGATAGCGCGCTTGAGCACCGAGGTATAGGCCACGTCAAAGCCCAGGCCGGCATCCTTGAGCAGCTTGCCGGCCTGGCGCGCCTGGTCGGCGCCGGTCTCGGTCAGGTCGACGTCGACCCAGCCGGTAAAGCGGTTTTCAAGGTTCCACGTGGATTCGCCGTGGCGGATGAGGACGAGCTTGTACATGCTGCTGCTTCCAGAGAGTAGGTAACCTGCATGCGTCCGCGCCGTCACCTGGAGGGGGCTGATGGGTTCCTTGTGGACATCCCATGTCTCAGACAGGCGACAATGGCGGATGGCCATGCGACGGCAGGGCCTGGACGCCAAACCGCGTATTTTATAATGCCGCCGACCCAACCTACCGGAATGCCAACGTGAATTTCTTCGCCGACTACAACAACCTCGCTCTGATCGCCCTTGCCGTGGTCTCGGGCGGCCTGCTGGCCTGGCCCGCGATTTCGCGCAGCACCCGCGGCAAGACCGTCAATACGGCCGCCGCGACCCAGCTGATCAACAAGCGCGGCGCGGTCGTGGTCGACATCCGCGAGCCCGCCGAGTATGCCAAGGGTCACCTGCCGCAAGCCAAGAGCGCGCCGCTGGCCGACCTGCCCTCGCGCGCGGCCGGCCTTGCAAAGGACAAGGCTGCCCCCATCATCGTCGTGTGCCAGACCGGTCAGCGCTCCAGCAAGGCCCAGGCAGCGTTGAAGGAAGCCGGTTACAGTGAGATCTACGCGCTCGAGGGCGGCATCGCCGCCTGGCAGCAGGCAGGCCTGCCGCTGGTGAAGTAATCCCGGGCAGCACCGCCATATCCGTCACAGCGCGCCCCCGGCCAGGCCGGGCTGCGCGCACATTGCATTCAAGGAGAACCCGCATGGCCCGTGTCGTCATGTACAGCACCGTGGTGTGCCCGTATTGCCTGATGGCTGAACGCCTGCTCAAGTCCAAGGGCGTGGAAATGATCGAGAAGATCCTGATCGACCGCGAACCCGGCAAGCGTGAAGAGATGATGGCCCGTACCGGTCGCCGCACCGTGCCGCAGATCTACATCGACGAGACCCACGTGGGCGGCTTCGACGACCTCTCGGCGCTGGACCGCCAGGGCGGCCTGGTGCCGCTGCTGGCCGCCTGAGCCGGTTGCGCCGGCGCTGGCTCGGAATCGTCTGATTCCGGGCCGGGCTGGTTCCGGCACACCCCCGGCGCGGGTGAATTCGCCACCCGCGTCATGTACCATATGCGTTTTCCAACCGGGCACCGGCCAGCCTTGCACGACGCAAGGACTGCGGCCGCCGCGCCCGATGCACATCCAGCCCATCCTCCCGGAAGCCTTTCATGAGCGACCAGCAAAACACCCAGCAGGACGATCAACCCTTCTTCAACATCCAGCGCGTCTACCTGAAAGACATGTCGCTGGAGCAGCCCAATTCGCCCGGCATCTTCCTGGAATCGGAAGCCCCGTCGGTGGAAGTGCAGGTCAACGTCGGCGCTTCGCAGCTGCAGGAAGGGATCTTCGAGGTGGTGGTGACGGGCACCGTGACGACCAAGGTGCAGGACAAGGTTGCCTTCCTGGTGGAAGCACACCAGGCCGGCATCTTCGATATCCGCAACGTGCCGGTGGAGCAGCTGGACCCGCTGCTGGGCATCGCCTGCCCGACCATCCTGTACCCGTACCTGCGCGGCAATATCGCTGACGTGATCACGCGCGCCGGCTTCCAGGCCATCCACCTGTCGGAAATCAACTTCCAGGCGCTGTATGAGCAACGCCTGCAGGCCGCCATGGAAGAAGCCCAGGGTGCCGAAGGCGGCAACAGCGGCATCGTGATGCCCGACGGCAGCCAGGCCCGCCACTGATTCCGGCGGCCTGAGCCATCATCGAAACGGGGCTGCGGCCCCGTTTTGACTTTGGACTACCATCGGTGGCGTGAACCTCCGCGCCATCTTCTGTTCGAGCTGCCATGAAACTGACCTTCCTCGGTGCCGGTGCCTGGGGCACCGCCCTCGCCAGCCATGCCGCGGCCACCAATGACGTGGTGCTGTGGGGGCGCGAGCCTGCCCAGCTCGCCGCCATCGCCGCCACGCGCGAGAACGCTGCCTACCTGCCGGGCGTGACGCTGTCCGAGCGGCTCGCGATGCAGGTCGATTTCGAGCTTGCGGTGGCGCACGCCGCGGACGATCCGGACGGCATCGTGGTGGTGGCCACGCCAGTGTCGGGCCTGCGCGAGATGACGCGCCGGCTGGCCACGCGCAGCGCGCGGCCGGTGTCGATGCTGTGGCTGTGCAAGGGCTTCGAGTCCGGCACGCACCTGCTGCCGCACCAGATGGTGCGCGCCGAGCTGGACGCCGCCGGCCGCACTGAGGGCTTCGACTACGGCGTGCTGACCGGTCCCAGCTTCGCACGTGAGGTGGCGCTGGGGCTGCCCTGCGCGCTGACGGTGGCGGGCAGCGTGCCGTCGCTGGCGGAGCGCGCGCAGCGGGCCTTCCATCACCACGCGATGCGCATCTATGGCAGCGACGACCTGACTGGCGTGGAAGTCGGCGGCGCGGTCAAGAACGTGCTGGCGATTGCCACCGGCGCCAGCGACGGCCTGGGGCTGGGCCTGAACGCGCGCGCCGCGCTGGTGACGCGCGGGCTGGCCGAGATGACGCGGCTGGGCCTGGCGCTGGGCGGGCGGGTCGAGACCTTCATGGGCCTGGCCGGCGTGGGCGACCTGATCCTGACTGCCACCGGCGACCTGTCGCGCAACCGCAAGGTCGGGCAGCAGCTCGCGGCGGGGCAAAGCCTGGATCAGATCCTGGCCGAACTGGGCCATGTGGCCGAGGGCGTGCGCTGCGCCCAGGCCGTGGCAGAGCTTGCCTCGGCTAACGGTGTCGAGATGCCGATCGCGCGGGCAGTGTGCGGCGTGCTGTTCGACGGGCTGAGCGCCGCCGATGCGGTGGCGCAGCTGCTGCAGCGCGACGCGCGCGACGAATGACTACCCGCGTATCCACCTTCTGATCCTCTGCACCGCATGCCCACACGACGACAAGCGCTGATCGCGCTGGCGGCTGCCTGCGCCGCCGGGACTTCCGGCAGCGTCTTCGCCCAGCCCTGGCCCGCGCGGCCGATCCGCATGGTGGTGCCGTTCCCGCCGGGCTCGTCGCCCGACCTGATCGCGCGCATCGTGACCGAAAAGCTGGCCGCCGCGCTGGGCCAGCCGGTGGTGGTGGAAAACCGTCCCGGCGCCGGCGGCAATATCGGCACCGGCATGGTGGCGCGCGCCGCCCCTGATGGCTATACGCTGCTGTTCACCATCAACGGCCCGCTGGTGACCGCGCCGACGCTGTCGCGCAACCTGAACTACGACCCGTTCCGCCAGCTGGCGCCGGTCACGCTGGTGGCGACCTCGCCCAACGTGCTGGTGGTGGATGCGCGCCTGCCGGTGCACAACCTGCGCGAGTTCGTCGCGCTGGCACGGTCGAAGCCGGCTGAGCTGAACTATGGCTCGCCCGGCAACGGCAGCGCCTCGCACCTGGCGATGGAGCAACTGAAGGCGATGGCGGGCATCGACCTGCAGCACGTGCCGTACCCCGGCTTCCCGCAGATCACCACGGCGATGGTGGGCGGGCAGGTGCAGGCGGGCTTCATGGTGCCGGCGATCGCGATGCCGCAGGTCAACGCGGGCAAGCTGCGCGTGCTGGCCGTGACCACGACGGGGCGCACGGCGGTGTTGCCGTCGGTGCCGACGGTGGCGGAATCCGGCTACCCGGGTTTCGAGGCGATCTCCTGGCAGGCGGTGCTGGCGCCGGCGGGCACGCCGCAGGCCGTGATTGACCGGCTCTACCGCGAGCTGGTGGCGATCATCGGCAGCGCCGACGTGCGCGACAAGATGCGCGCGCAGTATTTCGTGCCGGCCGGCACCGCGCCAGCCTCGCTGCGCCAGACCATGGTGAGCGAGAAGGCACGCTGGGACAAGGTGATCCGCGCCGCCGGCGTGCAGCCGGAGTAGGCGCTGGCCGGGCGGCTCAGCTGCCGCCTTCGAACCCGTTCTGGCGCCACGCCTCGAACACCACCACGGCGACTGTGTTCGACAGGTTCAGGCTGCGGTTGTCGGGCCGCATCGGCAGCCGGATGCGCTGCGCGGGCGGGAACCAGTCGCGCCGCTCCGGTGATAGCCCGCGCGTCTCGGAACCGAACACGAACCAGTCCCCGGGCCGGAACGCCACCTGGCCGAACGGCGTCGAGCCGCGCGTGGTCAGCGCGAACATGCGCGCCGGGTCGGGCTGCTCGCTGGCCATCAGCGCGTCCCAGCTTTCATGCACGCGCATGGTGGCGTACTCGTGGTAATCCAGTCCCGCGCGGCGCATGCGCGCGTCGTCCAGCGGAAAACCCAGGGGTTTGACCAGGTGCAGCTGTGCGCCGGTGTTGGCGCACAGGCGGATCACATTGCCGGTATTGGGCGGGATTTCCGGTTCGACCAGGACGACATTGAACATGATGCGGGGGATGGCGGGCGCGCTGCGCCCTTCGTCAGAACGGTGCGCAGCTTACCGCGCGCACCGGCTAGTGTCATCCAAAGCTACGGCGTGCGCAGCGCGACGATCACGCTGACGCGGGCCGCGCCATGCGCCTTGAGCACGCTGGCGGCTTTGTGCAGGGTGGCGCCGGAAGTCATCACATCGTCCACCAGCGCCACGTGCAGGCCGTCCAGCCGCACGGCGCGCGCCAGCCGGAAGGCGCCGCGCAGGTTCACCTGCCGGGCGGCCAGGTCCAGCGCGCGCTGGCTGCCGGTGTCGCGCTGGCGCTGCAGCAGCACCGGGTCGGCGCGCAGGCCCAGGTGGCGCGCCAGCGGCCGCGCGATTTCCCAGGCCTGGTTGAAGCCGCGCGCGGCCAGCCGCTGCGGTGACAGGGGGATGGGTGCGACCAGGTCCGGCGGCGCCCGCCGGGCGCCGGCCCAGGCCCCCGGCAGCCCCGCGGCCAGCCGGGTCGCGAGCCAGCCCGCCAGTGGCAGCGCGTGGCCGAACTTGAGCGCCAGCACCAGCTGGTCCTGGGGCGACGCGTAGTCGCCCAGCGTGTGGGCGTGATCGAATGCCGGCGGCGATGCGGCGCAGGCCGGGCAGTGGAAGTGGCGCCCCAGCGCCAGCGCGCAGGCGGGGCAGCGCCGCACCGGGCGCAGCAGGTCGGCGGCGCAGGCTGCGCAGACCACCTGCCGCTGCACCGCCCCGCACAGCGCGCAGGCACTTGGCAGCAGCAGTTCGCCGGCGCCGGCCAGCACCTTGCCGGCGGCGCCGGCAGCCAGCGCGGCGCGCGCGTATACTTGCCGTCCGGCCGCAACCCATCGGGCGCCGCGGCCGCGTTCATCCGGCGCCCGGGCCTGATCCTGTATCTGTCCCCGCGCCGGTTCCTGGTTTTCTTGCTGCCCTGTCTGCCCGTGTCCCTGCATGCCGCTGATTCCCCCGATGCCTTCCTGCCGCCCGCGCGCCTGACCCGGCTCGCCTTCGACCGGCGCAGCCGCGGCTTCGGCCAGCTGGACTTCCTGCTGGGCGAGATCGGCCGCCGCATGCAGGAGCGCATGGAAGTGATCCGTCTGGCGCCGCAGCGCGCGCTGGATATCGGCTGCGGCCACGGCCAGGGCCTGGCCGGGCTGCGCGACCGCTTCCCGGATGCGCAGATTGCCGGGCTGGACATCTCCGGCGCGATGCTGGCCGAGGCCGGCCAGCGCGACCCGCAGCGCCGGCCCGGCTGGATCGGCCGCATGCTGGGCAAGCGGCCGCTCTTTGACCTAGTCCAGGGCGATCTTGCCACACTGCCTTTTGCGCCCGCGAGCTTCGACCTGCTGTGGTCCAACCTGGCGCTGCACTGGCATCCGGAGCCGCACCGTGTGTTCCCGGAGTGGCACCGCGTGGCGCGCGACGAAGGGCTGGTGCTGTTCTCGCTGTTCGGCCCGGACACCCTGAAGGAGCTGCGCGCGGCCTTTGCCGAAGTCGACGAGGCTCCCCATACGTTGCGCTTTGTCGACATGCACGATATCGGCGACATGCTGGTGCACAGCGGCTGGTCCACCCCGGTGATGGACATGGAAACGCTGACCGTGACCTACGAGTCCCCCGCCACGCTGCTGCGCGAGGTGCAGGCCTTCGGCGGGCTGCGCGGGCCGGCTGGGGCGCTGCCGCAGGGCCTGCGCGGCCGCGGCTGGTACCAGGCGCTGGCGCAGGCGCTGGAGCGGCGGCGCAACCCCGACGGGGTGATCCCGCTCACCTTCGAGATCGTCTACGGCCACGCCTGGAAGCTGGCCCCGCGTGGCGGCCAGGCGGTCGACGACCAGGGCCGCGCGGTGGTGCCGCTGGACCAGATCGGCCGTGCAAGGCCGCGTCGGACAAGTTAAAACAGAGTTAACTTGCGCCGGTGCGGGATTGCCGCAAACATAGCACCGGCGCGGCGGGCAGGGCGATGGCGGGGCTCTTCCCTATGCACAGAATCAAGCGGCGCGCAAGCCGTCCGGTCAAGGCGCGCCCTTGTCCGTGTATAGGAAGCGCCCTATAATGCGCCAGTTTGTCGCAGTGGTCCCCTGGCACAAGAACGTCCTGGTTTTGCACTTGCACTGTGCGGCCCGGGCGCCATCGTCCCGGGTGTGCATCCGATGCAGAGTGGTTGGCGATGCAAGACTTGGGTATCGCACTCCAGACGGCAGGTGGTGACTCCGGCGGAAATCTCGACGGACCTCTCCCCGCGCCCCACGACTGGCTGATGAAGCGGAATTGCTCGCTGTCTCCACGCCAGGTCGGCTGGTTTTACCTCTCGATCCTCACGGTTTCGCTTGCCATCGCGTTGTTTTTCGCGTGGCAAGGGTCCTGGCTCGTGCTGCCGTTTGCCAGCATCGAGCTGATCGGGCTGGGGATCGCGCTGCTGGTGTATGCGCGCCATGCGACAGACTATGAGCGCGTCAGCATTACCGACGGCATGCTGGTCGTGGAGACAGCCAGCGGCACAAAGGTGACGCGCCGGGAATTCAACCCGCGCTGGGTGCGGGTCGAACTGGGTGAATCGTTCCGCGCGCTGGTGACGTTGCGCTCGGGCGGGCGTGAGGTACAGGTGGGGTGTTACGTGGACCCGTACCGGCGACGCAAGTTCGCGCAGGAGCTCGCAGCGGCCTTGCGCCGCCTCTGAGAGGCGGCGGTGGCGGTGGCGGGGACAGATTTGAATCTGTAAATTGGGTAGATAACAAATGAAAATGTGGAAGAAGGCATCCGCAGTTTGTCTGGCCGGCGCGTCCCTGCTTGCCAGCCAGGCGGCGTCCGCGGTCAGCGACATGCCGGGCGGCCCCGCCGTGCGCCAGCTCAACCTGACCGAGCCGGTTACCAAGATCGCCGAACAGATTCACTGGCTGAACTGGATGATGCTGATCATGTGCACGGTGATCTTCATCGCGGTATTCAGCGTGATGTTCTATTCCGTGTTCAAGCACCGCAAGTCCAAGGGTGCGAAGCCTGCTGCCTTCCACGAGAGCATCACGGTCGAAGTGATCTGGACCATCGTCCCGTTCATCATCGTGATCGCGATGGCCCTGCCGGCGACCAAGACCGTGGTGGCGATGAAGGACACCACCAACTCCGACGTCACCATCAAGGCCACCGGCTACCAGTGGAAGTGGGGCTATGACTACCTGAAGGGCGAAGGCGAAGGCATCTCCTTCGTGTCGACCCTGACCACCCCGCGCGAGCAGATCAACAACGAGCAGCCCAAGTCGAACACCTACCTGATGGAGGTGGACAACGAGCTGGTCGTGCCGGTCAACAAGAAGATCCGCATCGTCACCACTGCCAACGACGTGATCCACGCCTGGATGATCCCGGCCTTCGGCGTCAAGCAGGATGCGATCCCCGGCTTTGTGCGCGACACCTGGTTCAAGGCCGAGAAGATCGGCGTGTACCGCGGCCAGTGCGCCGAGCTGTGCGGCAAGGAACACGCCTTCATGCCGATCGTGGTGCGCGTGGTTTCGGACGCCGACTACACCAAGTGGGTCGACGGCAAGAAGAAGGAGCTGGCGGCCAAGGCCGACGATCCCAACAAGACCTGGACGCTGGACGAGGCCAAGGTGCGCGGCGAGAAGATCTACGCAGCCAACTGCGCGGTCTGCCACCAGCCCAACGGCAAGGGCGGCGGCGCCTTCCCGGCGCTGGACGGCTCCAAGGTGGTGAACGGCCCCAAGGCCGGCCAGATGCACATCCTGCTCGAAGGCAAGGGCGGCATGCCGTCGTGGAAGCAGCTCTCGGATACCGAGCTGGCCATGGTCATGACCTATACGCGCAACGCCTGGAGCAACAAGACGGGTGAAGTGATCCAGCCGAGCGACTTCGTGGGTGCCCGCGCGGGCAAGTTCCCCGAGGGCGGCGGCGCGGCCGGCGGCGAAGCGCCGAAGGCCGAAGCCAAGCCGGCCGACAAGGCTGACAAGCAGGCCAGCCTCGCGGGCAACCGCGTCGCGGGCTGACCCGCTGAAGACAGAACAGGATTAGAGGAGCATTTGCGATGAGTACTGCTACCCCGGACGCGCTCGCCCATCCGCACGATCACGCGCATGACGACCACGCGCACGACCACCCGCATGGCTGGCGCCGCTGGCTGTTCGCGACCAACCACAAGGACATCGGTACGCTGTACCTGCTGTTCTCGTTCATCATGCTGCTGTCGGGCGGCTTGCTGGCACTGCTGATCCGCCTGGAGCTGTTCGAGCCGGGCCTGCAGTTCTTCCGCCCCGAGCTGTTCAACCAGTTCACCACCATGCACGGCCTGGTGATGGTGTTCGGCGCGATCATGCCGGCCTTCGTCGGCTTCGCCAACTGGATGATCCCGCTGCAGATCGGCGCGTCCGACATGGCGTTCGCGCGCATGAACAACTTCAGCTTCTGGCTGATGCCGCCGGCCGCGCTGCTGCTGGCCGGCTCGTTCCTGGTCCCGGGCGGCGCCACCGCCGCCGGCTGGACCCTGTACGCGCCGCTGTCGGTGCAGATGGGCCCGGGCATGGACATGGCCATCTTCGCGATGCACATCATGGGTGCGTCGTCGATCATGGGCTCGATCAACATCATCGTGACCATCCTCAACATGCGCGCCCCGGGCATGACGCTGATGAAGATGCCGATGTTCTGCTGGACCTGGCTGATCACGGCCTACCTGCTGATCGCCGTGATGCCCGTGCTGGCTGGCGCCATCACCATGGTGCTGACCGACCGCCACTTCGGCACGAGCTTCTTTTCGGCCGCCGGCGGTGGTGACCCGGTGATGTACCAGCACATCTTCTGGTTCTTCGGCCACCCCGAGGTCTACATCATGATCCTGCCGGCGTTCGGGATCGTCTCGCAGGTGGTGCCGGCGTTTGCCCGCAAGCGCCTGTTCGGCTACAGCTCGATGGTGTACGCCACCGCCTCGATCGCCATCCTGTCGTTCATCGTGTGGGCCCACCACATGTTCACGACCGGCATGCCGGTGACCGGCCAGCTGTTCTTCATGTACGCGACCATGCTGATCGCGGTGCCCACCGCCGTGAAGATCTTCAACTGGATCGCCACCATGTGGCGCGGCTCGATGACCTTCGAGACACCGATGCTGTTCTCGATCGGCTTCATCTTCGTGTTCACCATCGGTGGCTTCACCGGCCTGATGCCGGCCGTGGCCCCGATCGACATCCAGCTGCAGGACACCTACTTCATCGTGGCGCACTTCCACTATGTGCTGGTGGCCGGCTCGCTGTTCGCGCTGTTTGCGGGCTTCTACTACTGGGGGCCGAAGTGGAGCGGTTTCATGTACAACGAAACCCGCGGCCAGATCCACTTCTGGGGCTCGATCATCTTCTTCAACGTCACCTTCTTCCCGATGCACTTCCTGGGTCTGGCCGGCATGCCGCGTCGCTATGCCGACTATCCGACCCAGTTCGCGGATTTCAACGCGATCGCGTCGATCGGTGCGCTGGGCTTCGGCCTGATGCAGGTGTACTTCTTCTTCTTCGTGGTGCTGCCGTCGTACCGCGGTGGCGAGAAGGCCGCCGACAAGCCCTGGGATGGCGCCGAGGGCCTGGAGTGGACCGTGCCGTCGCCGGCGCCGTTCCACACCTTTGAAGTTCCCCCGCAGGTCCGCTAAGGCGCGGCCAGCGTAATCAGGCAGCGGGAGGCGGCAGCGTCCGCCTCCCGCGCCGGCAGGCAACAGAAGCAGCTATGCAGTCTCCAGACAAAAGCCCATCACGCCCGGACCAGAAGGCCGCCAACCGCCGCCTTGGCCTGATCCTGCTGTCGATCGTGGTGGTTTTCTTTCTGGGGTTCTTCGCCAAGATGATGTTTCTTGGCTGAGGCGGCAGGGTAGCGAGATGAGCAACGACCAGCAGGCTGGCAGGGAAGCGGACAAGCGGTTCAACCGCGGCATGATGCTGCGCCTGGTCGTGATCGTGGCCGTGATGTTCGGCTTCGGCTATGCGCTGGTGCCGCTGTACAAGAAGATCTGCGAGATCACCGGCATCAACGTGATCACCACGCGCGAGCTGCACGGCGCGGTGAAGAACACGCAGGTCGACAAGAGCCGCACCATCACGGTGGAGTTCGACTCCAACGCGCGCGGGCCCTTCGCCTTCCGGCCGGTGAAGAACAGCATGGAAGTGCACCCGGGCGAGATGGCGACGATCGTCTACGAGGTGGCCAACGGGCAGCCGCGCGATATCTCGGCGCAGGCCATCCCGAGCTACGCGCCCAAGCAGGCGACCCAGTATTTCATGAAGCTGGAGTGCTTCTGCTTCAAGCAGCAGACGCTCAAGGCGAAAGAGGCGCGCGAGATGCCGGTGGTGTTCGTGATCGATCCCGCGCTGCCCAAGGATGTGAAGAATATTACGCTGTCGTACACCTTCTTCGAGGTGGGTGCGCCGGTGGCGCAGGCGCCCGAGGGCCAGGTGGCGCCGCAGCCGGCACCGGCCGGCAAGGGCATCTGAGGCGGCTGCGGTGCATGCCGGGGCTGAGGAGAACGGGCGATGGATGAGATGAAGGACGCGGTCAAGCGCAAGATGTCATTCGCGCAGACCATGCGCGCGGTGCTGTGGTCGTTCATCGGCCTGCGCAAAGGCGCCGAGCACGAGCGCGACATGGCCCGGCTGAACCCGGTGCATGTGGTGATCGCAGGCGTGATCGCGGCGGCCATCTTCATCGCGGTGCTGGTGGTCATCGTGCGCATCGTGGTGGGACAGGCAGCGGGATAGCAGGGCAGGAAGGGTAGACAACAAAAGCAGTCGCAGAACAAAGCAACCGCGGCGGCGGGGCCGGCCCAGAGGAGGGGGCGGCCCGCAGTGCCAAAGCGCGGATCACGAATACTGAATCAAAGACTCTGAGCTGGAGATAAAAGAATGAGTGCGAATCGCGCAAACGCTCCGTACTACTTCGTACCGGGCCCGTCGCGCCACCCGATCACGGCAAGCTTCGGCCTGCTGATGACGGGCGCGGGAGCCGCCGGTTGGGTAAACGGGCAGCCCTGGGCGCCGTACCTGTGCGGCTTCGGCCTGCTGTGGTTCCTGTTCGTGCTCAAGAGCTGGTTTGGCGACGCCATCAGCGAGTCCGAAGGCGGCATGTACGGCAAGAACATCGACCTGTCGTTCCGCTGGTCGATGGGCTGGTTCATCTTCTCGGAGGTGATGTTCTTCGCGGCTTTCTTCGGCGCGCTGTTCTATGCCCGCACCATCGCCATGCCGTGGCTGGGCGACCTGAACAACAAGATCCTGTGGCCCGACTTTGCCGCGGTGTGGCCCAACACCGGCCCGGCCGGCGTGGTGGAAAGCTTCCAGACCATGGGTCCGTGGCCGATCCCGACCATCAACACCGCGCTGCTGCTGATGTCCGGCCTGACGCTGACCTGGGCGCACCACGCGCTGCTGGCCGGCAAGCGCAGCCAGCTGATCCAGGGCCTGTCGCTGACCATCCTGCTGGGCGCGGTCTTCATGTGCTTCCAGGTGTACGAGTACATGCACGCCTACTCGGAACTGAACCTGAAGCTGTCCTCGGGCATCTACGGCTCCACCTTCTTCCTGCTGACCGGCTTCCACGGCTTCCACGTGACCATGGGCGCGATCATGCTGACCGTGGTGCTGATCCGTGTGCTGAAGGGCCACTTCACGCCTGATCACCACTTTGCATTCGAAGGCGCTGCCTGGTACTGGCACTTTGTTGACGTGGTGTGGCTGTTCCTCTACGTCGTGGTGTACTGGCTGTAAATCCGGCTGCCGTACCCGCCGGCGCGCCCCTCGGGGGCCGCCGGCGCCAACGCAAAAGAGAAACGCCGCAGGAGGTTGTCCAGCCTGCGGCGTTTGTCTTTTGCGGGCCTGCTGCCCGCGTCCTGGCGTTCAGGGCGCCATGCGGATGCCCGTGCTGTGGATCCAGCCCATCCAGTTCGAGAACAGGATGAACAGGAACAGCGCCACCGAGAACCCGACGCGCAGCATCAGCGAGCGCATCATGTTGGGCGTCGTGCCGCGGTCACGCATCATGAAGAACAGGGCGGAGGCCAGGCTGGCGATGATCAGGATGAAGGCAACGATGATGACAATGCGCATGGCGGGGCAGGTCGGGGCAAAGAGCGGCGAAAAAATCCATTATCGCACCGGCCCGCGTTGTGGTCCCGCCTGGCGATGACAGTGCGCCGCTGGTTCAGCCCGCTGCCGCTGGCCGCCGCGCTGGTGGTGATCGCCGTGACCTGCGCGCTGGGCAACTGGCAGCTCAACCGCGCGCACGACAAAGAGGCGCGCGCGGCGCGGCTGCAGGCGCTGTCGGCGCAGCCGCCGGTGTTGCTGGGCACGGTCCCGCTGCCACAAGTTGTGACCGACCGCACGGTCCGCGTGACCGGGCGCTTTGACACGGCCCGCACCGTATTGCTGGATAATCGCCCCCACGGCAATGGCAGCAGCCCCGGGGATAGCCGCGCCGGCTTCCTGGTGCTGACGCCGCTGCGGATTTCAGCCGCCTCGCCGGCGCCAGCAGGTGCCGCCGGCGCCATGCAGGCGGTGCTGGTGCTGCGCGGCTGGCTGCCGCGCGATGCCCAGGACCGCACCCGGATTGCGCCGTTCCCCACGCCCGAGGGCGAGGTAACGATCGAAGGCACGGCACTGGCGGCCGTGCCGCGGGTCTATAGCCTGGGCCAGGACGCCGCCGGCAGCAAGATCCGCCAGAACCTGGACATCGCTGCCTATGCGGCCGAAACCGGCCTGGCACTGCACCCGCTGGTGCTGGAGCAGCGCAGCGACACCGGCGATGGCCTGGCGCGCGACTGGGCCCCGGCCGACCTGGGCGCGGACCGGCACTACGGCTATGCCTTCCAGTGGTTCGGGCTGGCCGCGCTGACGGCGGTGCTGGTGGCCGTGCTGGGCTGGCGCCGCGCGCGCCGGGTGGCGGCACCGTAACTCGAATGAACCGGGCGCATGCGCTCGCCGAAGACAAAGGACAGACGTACTCCATGGCACAGCAAGACTCCGCCCCGGCCGCCGCGGCCTCGCCGCCGGATACCCGCATCGATGCGCGCACGCGCCGCGGCCGCCTGCAGATGCTGATGCTGTTGCTGGTGTGCGCGTCGCCGGTGATTGCCTCTTACTTCACCTACTACGTGATCAAGCCGCGCGGCGGCGCCACCAACTACGGCGCGCTGGTCGACCCGCAGCGGCCGATGCCGCCGGTGCGCGTCACCGACGAGCAGGGCCGTGCCGTGCCGCTGGAGCAGTTCCGCGGCAAATGGCTGCTGGTGACCGCCGATCCGTCCGCCTGCGACGAGGCCTGCGCGAAGAAGCTCTTCACCATCCGCCAGATCCGCGCCGGGCAGGGCCAGGACCGCGAACGGATCGTGCCGGTGTGGCTGGTGACCGACGACGGCAAGATCGACGAGCGCCTGACCGCCGCCTACAACGAGCCCTACGCCGGTGTGCGCTTCCTGCGCATCGACCGCCAGGCTGCCCAGCAGTGGCTGCCGGCCGAATCCGGCAAGCGCGCCGAGGACACCCTGTTCCTGGTCGACCCGCTGGGCAACCTGATGATGCGTTTCCCGCAGGACCCGGACCCCAAGAAGATGAGCGGCGACCTGAAGAAGCTGCTCAAGGTCTCGCGCATCGGCTAAGGGGACGGCATGCTGCTGCAACTGGCCATCATCGGCATCCTGATCGCGCTGTTCCCGCTGTCCTACGTGCTGGTGAAAGGGGACCGCAACAAGTACCGCAAGCTCGCCTGGATCACGGCGTTTCTGACGCTGGACCTGATCATGTTCGGCAGCTTCACGCGCCTGACCGACTCCGGCCTGGGCTGTCCGGACTGGCCCGGCTGCTATGGGCACTCCAACCCGCACGCCGCGATGGAGCCGATCCGCGCGGCCGAGACCGCGCTGCCCAGCGGCCCGGTGACGCTGGCCAAGGCGTGGATCGAGATGATCCACCGCTACTTCGCAATGGCGGTCGGGGTGCTGATCATCACGCTGATGGTGCTGGCGTGGGTCAAGCGGCGCGAGCTGAAGCAGTCGCCATGGTTCGCCACCGGGGTGCTGCTGCTGGTGTGCGTGCAGGGCGCGTTCGGCGCCTTCACCGTGACCCTGAAGCTGCAGCCCGTCATCGTGGTCACGCACCTGATGCTGGGCATGGCCCTGCTGGCCGTGCTGATCCAGCTGGGCTCGCGCAACGATCCGCCGCACCCGGTCGCGGCGCAGGCCGCGCGCCTGCGCTGGCCGGTGCGCATCGGCCTGCTGCTGCTGGTGATCCAGATCTTCCTGGGCGGCTGGGTCAGCACCAACTACGCGGTGCTGGCCTGCACCGACTTCCCACTGTGCAACGGCCAGCTGGTGCCCGAGATGGATTTCCGCCACGGCTTCACGCTGTGGCGCCAGCTGGGCATGACCGCCGACGGCGACTACATCCCGCACGCGGCGCTGGTGGCGATCCACTGGGTCCACCGCGGCTTTGCCTTTGTCGTGCTGGGCTACCTGGCGTGGCTTGGCCTGCGCGCGCGCCGGCTTGAAGGGCTCGCGCGCGCGGCCGGCTGGCTGCTGGGTACGCTGGTGCTGCAGCTGGCCACCGGGATGTCCAATATCGTGTTCGACTGGCCGCTGGTGGCCGCGGTTGCGCACAACGGCGGCGCGGCGCTGCTCCTGCTGCTGCTTGTCCGCCTCCACTACAATACAGGGCTCGCAGGGCTCACCATGCGGGCCGCCGGCGCCCCCGCTGCCGTGCCGAACGCCGCCCGCGCCACATGAAAGACAAGACCCCTTCCGTGGTTACCGCTACCCACCCCCATTCGCTGGGCAAGTTGAGCCGGATACGGCACCTGGCCCGACAATATGCCGCCCTGACCAAGCCGCGCGTGACGCAGCTGGCCGTGTTCTGCGCCATCATCGGCATGTTCCTGGCCACGCCCGGCATGGTGCCGTGGCGCGTGCTGATCGGCGGCGCCGCCGGCATCTGGCTGCTGGCCGGTGCGGCCTTTGCCATCAATTGCCTGGTCGAGCAGAAGATCGACGCGCTGATGCGCCGCACCGCGTGGCGCCCGTCGGCCACCGGCGAGATCACCACGCCGCAGACCCTGGTGTTCTCCGCCGTCCTGGGCGGCGCCGGCATGTGGCTGCTGCACGTCTACGCCAACGACCTGACGATGTGGCTGACCTTTGCCACCTTCCTCGGCTACGCGGTGGTCTACACCATCCTGCTCAAGCCGGCCACGCCGCAGAACATCGTGATCGGCGGGCTGTCCGGGGCAATGCCGCCGGCGCTGGGCTGGGCCGCGGTGGCGGGCGAGGTGCCGGCCGAAGCCTGGTTCCTGGTGCTGATCATCTTCACCTGGACCCCGCCGCACTTCTGGGCCCTGGCGCTGTACCGCCGCGCCGACTACGCCAAGTCCGGCCTGCCGATGCTGCCGGTCACGCACGGCGAGCGCTACACGCTGCTGCATATCCTGCTGTACACGCTGATCATGATCGCCGCGACGCTGCTGCCCTTTGTCTACGGCATGAGCGGCTATATCTACCTGGCGGCCGCGCTGGCGCTGGGCGCAGGTTTCCTGGCCTACGCCTGGAAGATGTACCGCAATTATTCAGACGAGCTGGCGCAGCGCACCTTCCGCTTCTCGATCCTGTACCTGTCGCTGCTGTTCGCCGCGCTGCTGGTCGACCACTACTTCAAGTTCGTGCCGCAGGTCTGACCTGTGGCCCACCGGCTGCGGCATCTTGTCGCGGCCGGCGCAGCGTGGCGGCACGATCGGCGATACTGCGTGATGTCGCCGCCCTCCGGTGCCGCTGTTCCCCCCACCCCTGACCGGTTTCCGCCGCATGCCCCGCCTAAGCCCCGCCTCCGGCCTGTTCGCCGCCTTCCGCCGCTTTTCCCTGCTGGCCGCGCTTGCGCTGGCCGTGGCTGCCTGCGGGCAGCAGAAGGCCTCGTTCCGCAATGTCGACATCACCGGCGCGGCGGACTTCGGCAAGGACTTCTCGCTGACCGACCATCACGGCAAGGTGCGCACCATCGCCGACTTCAAGGGCAAGGCGGTGGTGATGTTCTTCGGCTACACCCACTGCCCGGACGTGTGCCCGACAACGATGGCCGAACTGAAGGCAGTGATGGAGAAACTGGGCCCGGACGCCGACCGCGTGCAGGTGCTGTTCGTCACGGTCGACCCGGAACGCGACACGCAGGCGCTGCTGGCCCAGTACGTGCCGGCCTTCGATGCGCGCTTCCTGGGGCTGCGCCCGGCCGACGAGGCCGCACTGCAGAAGGTGACCAAGGACTTCAAGGTGTTCTACGCCAAGGTGCCGGGCAGCTCCCCGAACAACTACACGGTGGACCACTCCGCGGGCAGCTATGTATTCGACCCGGAGGGCAAGCTGCGGCTGTTCATCCGCCATGGCCAGGGTCCGGATCCGATAGCGCACGACCTGAAACAGCTGCTGTCGTGACGTGAAATGGAGGGAAGGGGTGCGGCATAACGTCGCACTCTTCCTCTCGCGGGCAACAAAAAGGCCGGTCCAGTGTGGACCGGCCTTTTGCATGGTGGAGGGAGCGGATCAGGCGAACGCCTGCAGCGCCCCCTTCATCTTCTTCATGGCCGCGGCCTCGATCTGGCGGATGCGCTCGGCCGAGACGCCGAACTCGTCAGCCAGCTCATGCAGCGTGGCGCCGCCCGAGCCGTCATCCTCGACGTGCAGCCAGCGCGCCTCGATGATGCGGCGGCTGCGTTCGTCCAGCTTGGCCAGCGCCTCTTCCAGGCCCTCGACCTGCATGCGGTCGTGGCGCTTGGCTTCCAGCACGCGGGTGGGCTCGTTGTGGTTGTCCGCCAGGTAGGCGATGGGGGCGAATTCCTCTTCGCCGTCGTCGATCTGGCCTTCCAGCGCCAGGTCGCCGCCCGACAGGCGGGTTTCCATCTCCATCACTTCTTCGGGCTTGACGTTCAGCTCGCGCGCGACGGCCTCGACCTGCTCCGGCGTGAACGTGTGCGCGCCCTGCTTGTGGCTGCGCAGGTTGAAGAACAGCTTGCGCTGGGCCTTGGTGGTGGCCACCTTGACCATGCGCCAGTTCTTCAGCACGTATTCGTGGATCTCGGCCTTGATCCAGTGCATCGCATACGACACCAGGCGCACGCCTTGTTCGGGGTCGAAGCGCTTCACGGCCTTCATCAGGCCGATATTGCCTTCCTGGATCAGGTCGGCATGCGGCAGGCCATAGCCCAGGTACTGGCGGGCGATCGACACCACCAGGCGCAGGTGGGACATCACCATCTGGCGGGCAGCATCAACGGAATCGTGGTCGCGGAGCTCGCGCGCCAGGCGCTGCTCTTCCTCCGCGGTCAACAGCGGAATCCGGTGGACAGCCTGGATATAGCTGTCGAGGTTGCCAACGGTGGCCGGGAAGGTCAGCGCAAAGCTGCCCGTGCTCCGGGGTGCCGTCGGCAGGCGGTTAATCAGGGTTTGGTCGGCAGACAAGACTGCGTTCACTCAATGGCTCCTTTCGCATCCGGCGGTTCGGTTGCCGGTGTGCCGCGCCTCTTGGGTCGGCGGCACTGCAACACATATTAGCACTCAGGCCGGGTGAGTGCTAATTGGAGTCCCGATGGCCGTGATAGTTCCACTCGATTGGTCTTGCGGATAGCATAGCTACTTACCGCTTCGAGCGGCGGAAACGATACCCACGGTTCGGCGCACAGGATGTTAGAGCGGCGCGGGGCACGGGGGTTCTGCCCGCTGCTGCAATGATTTGTTGCAGCAGCGGCTACACTCGACCCAACTGCGGCGCGCTGGCATCCTGCGAGCCTCTCTCATTCCACCGGAGGAGTTATGTCTGCTATCGAACACTTGCTCAAGCCGCATGTGCGCGACCTGGGCGATTTTACCGTGCGCCGGCTGTTGCCCGCCGCCGCTACCCAGACCGTCGGGCCGTTTATCTTCTTCGACCATATGGGGCCGGTGCAGCTGCCGCCGGGCGCCGGCGCTGATGTGCGTCCGCATCCCCATATCGGGCTGGCCACGGTCACCTACCTGTTCGAAGGCGAGATCATCCACCGCGACAGCCTGGGCAGCGACCAGGCGATCCGTCCGGGCGACGTCAACTGGATGACCGCCGGGCGCGGCATCGTGCACTCGGAACGCTCGCCCGAGCATGTGCGCCCCGCCGGGGCCCGGCTGCACGGCATCCAGACCTGGGTGGCACTGCCGCAGGAGCATGAGGGTGCCGAGCCGTCGTTCTTCCACCATCCCGCCGCCACGCTGCCACAGATCGAGCGGCCGGGCGTGCGCATGGTGGTGATTGCGGGCGATGCCTTTGGCCAGGTCTCTCCGGTCAAGGTCTTCAGCCGCACCCTGTATGTGGCGATCGAGCTGGATGCGGGCGCGAGCGTGGAGATCCCGGTCGAACATGCCGAGCGGGGCATCTATCCGGTGGATGGCGCGGTGGCGCTCGACGGCGAGCCGCTGCCGGCCGAGCACATGGTGGTGCTCACCCCGGGCCAGCCCGCGACGCTGACGGCCACGGCGCCGTCGCGCGTGATGCTGCTGGGCGGCGACCCGACCGACGGGCACCGCTTTATCTACTGGAATTTCGTTGCCAGCAGCAAGGTGGCGATCGAGGCTGCCGCCCAGCGCTGGGAGGACGATCAGTTCCCGCACGTGCCGGGCGAGACCGAGCGCATCCCGCTGCCCCCGCGCAAGGCCTGACAGCGATCCCGGGGCTGGCTCAGACCGGGCTGGCCCAGGTCACGCGAGTGCCTTGCCGCAGGCATTCGCGGATGGCATCGACCTGGATCGCGAGCGGTGCCGGCACCGGCGCCGCGCCGTCCAGCACGCGCCGGATCCAGGCCACGGTCTGGCCGGCGTCGCTGCCGGGCGGCAGTTCAGGCACTTCGGCCAGTGAACCCACGGCCGGATCGACCAGCGTCTGCTGGTGCCCCTCATGCAGCCAGTCGATGCGGCTGGTGCGGCGCGCATCGGCCACCACTTCGCCCTCGGTGCCGCGTGCCAGCAGCACGTTGGCGGGCTCATGCGAGAAGTAGTCAGTCAGCGTCTCGCGGTATTCGGGGTGGGTGTAGCTGTACAGGCGCAACCCTTCCGCGGGCGAATGCTCGCCCACCGGCTGCAGCATCTTGGCCACCGTATGCGCCGAATTGCGCAGGCCGATCACGGTGCGCCGCTCCAGCAGCTGCGACAGCCCGGGCGACAGCACATCCACCGGCAGCACCGCCAGCGGCCCGAGGTCGCTGCCCTCGCGCAGCCGTGCCGAGGCCTCGTCGGTCGTCGCGCACAAGGGCACGCCCAGGGCCTCGAACAGCGTCATGCTGGTCACGCGGCCATTGAACAGGCGCGTGCCGTGCACCAGCACGGGGACATCTTCGCGCGCCAGCAGCAGCGCCAGCAGCGGCACCAGGTTGGGTTGCTTGCGCGCGCCGTTGTAGCTGGGGATCACCACCACCTGCCGGTCAGGCGGCGCCGGCAGTGGCTGGCAGTGCGCATGGGCGGCTTCCAGCATGCCCGCCAGCTCGTGCGGGGCCTCGCCCTTGATGCGGTAGGCCATCAGGATGGCGCCAAGCTCCAGGTCCGAGACGCGCCCGGCCAGCATGGCGTCGAACAGGGCCTGCGCGTCTTCGCGGGGCAGCGCGCGCGCGCCGTTGACGCCGCGGCCGATCTCCTTGATATAGCGGGCAGCAGGGAAGGGCGTGGCTGGCGTGGTCATGGCGGCGTGGGGGTAGTCTGTTCTGGGTTCATGATAGCGGAGCCAGGCCGCCGCGCCCACCGCCGCCGGTCACCGCGCATCGCCTCCTGAGGACACTACGCGGCTTCCTGCAGCGCCGGGTTGCGCTGCTTGCGGTAGAGAAAGTCCAGCACCGCGGTGCGGCAGGCGTGGTAGGCCTTGTCGTCGGCCAGCGCGACGCGGTCGCGCGGGCGCGGCAGGTCCACCTTCAGGATCTCGCCGATGGTGGCGGCCGGGCCATTGGTCATCATCACGATGCGGTCGGCCAGCAGCACGGCCTCGTCGACATCGTGGGTCACCATCACCACGGTGCTGCGGGTGCGCGCCACGATCTTGATCAGCTCGTCCTGCAGGTGCGCGCGCGTGAGCGCATCGAGCGCGCCGAAGGGCTCGTCCATCAGCAGCACCTTGGGCGCCATCGCCAGCGCGCGGGCAATGCCCACACGCTGCTTCATGCCGCCGGAGATTTCATGCGGGTACTTGTTCTCGGCGTGCGTCAGGCCCACCAGCGCCAGCGTGTCGTGCGTGCGCGCCTTGAGCTGCGGCTTGCTCTCGCTGGCGGCGAAGACGCGCTCCACGCCGAGGTAGACATTCTCGAAGCACGTCAGCCACGGCAGCAGCGAATGGTTCTGGAACACCACCGCGCGCTCCGGCCCCGGCCCGGCGATCTCGCGCCCGGCGCAGATCAGCGCGCCGGTGGTGGGCGTGGCCAGTCCCGCGACCAGGTTCAGCAGCGTGGACTTGCCGCAGCCGGAATGGCCGATCAGCGTGATGAACTCGCCCTCGGCGATCTGCAGGTTGATATCGCGCAGGGCGACGAACGGGCCCTTGCGGGTCTTGAAGGTCTGGCCGACGTTTTCGATGCTGACGAACTTGTCCATGGCGATTCTCCCCGCGTATCAGTTGGTGCCGTAGCTGAAGCGCCGGGCCAGCGCCAGCAGCGCGTGCTCGAGCAGCAGCCCGATGATGCCGATCACGAAGATCGCGATCACGATGTGCTCGACCTTCAGGTTGTTCCATTCGTCCCACAGCCAGAAGCCGATGCCGGTGCCGCCGGTCAGCATCTCGGCCGCGACGATCACCAGCCACGCGGTGCCGATCGACAGCCGCACGCCGGTCAGCATGTAGGGCAGCACCGCGGGGAACAGCACCCGCGTGAACACCTTCCATTCCGACAGGTCCAGCACGCGCGCCACGTTCAGGTAGTCCTGCGGCACGCGCGTGACGCCCACCGCGGTGTTGATCACCATCGGCCAGATCGAGCAGATGAAGATCGCCCAGATCGCGGCCGGGTTGGCGGCCTTGAACAGCAGCAGGCCGATCGGCAGCCACGCCAGCGGCGAGACCGGGCGCAGCAGGCTGATCACCGGCGCGGTCATCGCGTTCAGGAAGGCAAAGCGCCCGATCAGGAAGCCGGCCGGGATGCCGACCAGCGCGGCCAGGCCGAAGCCCGCCGCGACGCGCGCCAGCGATGCCAGCACGTTCCAGCCGATGCCCTGGTCATTGGGCCCGTTGCGGTAGAACGGGTCGGCAAACAGCGGCACCGCGGCGTTCCATGTGGCCTGCGGCGTGGGGATGGCCGGGATCATCGTGGCGATGCCGTGCCAGGCCAGCACGAACAGGGCGAAGCCCAGTACCGGCGGCACGATTTTGAGCACCAGCGCGCCGACTGCCTCGCGGCGCTGCGTGCGCCGTTCCTGCGCGGCGAGTTCCTGCTCGCGCCGGCGGGCCCGTTCCTTGGTGTCGGGATCGGCCGCAGAGGCTACGGTTGCGCCTTTGGGCGCGGTATGGGCGATGGCATTCACGTCTGGCTCCTTTTCGTCAGGGGCACTGCGGATCAGTGGGGAAATGGCGGCCCGAATTTCGTCAGGCCTTGATCTTGAAGCCATCGGCGTAGGCCTTCGGGTCCTTGGCATCCCAGACCACGCCATCGATCAGCTTGGCGCTGCGGAAATCGCTCTTGGGCAGCGGCACCTGCGCCGCGCTGGCGGCCTGCTTGTAGACGTCAATGCGGTTCACCTGTTTCGCCACCGCGAGGTAGTCCGGATGCTCCTTCAGCAGGCCCCAGCGCTTGTGCTGCGTCAGGAACCACATGCCGTCGGACAGGTACGGGTAGTTGGCGCTGCCGTCCGAGTAGAACTTCATCGCGTCAGGGTCGTCCCAGGTCTTGCCCAGGCCGTTGTTGTAGCGGCCCAGCATGCGGTCCAGGATGATGTCCATGTCGGTGTTGACGTAGGACTTGGCGGCAATGGTCTCGGCGGTCTTGCGGCGGTTGGAGGCCGACGCATCGATGAACTTTGATGCCTCCAGCACCGCGGCCACCATCGCGCGCGCGGTGTTGGGGTATTTCTGCACGAATTCGGCGGTGGTGCCCAGGGTCTTCTCGGGGTGGCTCTTCCAGATGGCCTGCGTGGTCTCGGCGGTGAAGCCGATCTTGTCGGCGATGGCGCGCGCGCCCCAGGGCTCGCCCACGCAGAAGCCGTCCATATTGCCCACGCGCATATTGGCCACCATCTGCGGCGGGGGCACCGTGATCGCCTTGGCGTCCTGCATCGGGTTGATGCCGTTGGCCGCCAGCCAGTAGTACAGCCACATCGCATGCGTGCCGGTGGGGAAGGTCTGGGCGAAGGTGTAGTCGCGCTTCTCCTTCATCATCAGCGCCTTCAGGCTGGCGCCGTCCTTCACGCCTTTCTCGGCGAGCTTGGACGACAGCGTGATGGCCTGGCCGTTGTGGTTCAGGTTCATCAGCACGGCCATGTCCTTTTTCGGGCCGCCGATGCCCAGCTGCACGCCGTAGATCAGGCCGTACAGCACGTGCGCCGCGTCCAGCTCGCCGTTGACCAGCTTGTCGCGCACGCCGGCCCACGAGGCTTCCTTGGTCGGCGTGATCTTGATGCCGTACTTCTTGTCCAGCCCGAGGGTGGCGGCCATCACCACCGAGGCGCAGTCGGTCAGCGGGATAAAGCCGATGCGCACGTCGGTCTTCTCCGGCGCGTCCGAGCCCGCAGCCCATGCACCGGCGCGCACCAGCGGATCGACCAGCGTCATCACGCTGGCGCCGGCGATGGTGGCCAGCACGCGGCGGCGGCCGCTGCTGGCCGGGACGGCGTCGGCAGCCGCGTCGGAAACGTGGACGGCTGCGTGCAGCGGCTTGGCAATCCTGAGGCGAGAGGGCATTGCATGGCTCCAAGAAAAAAGGCGTCCCTGCCGCGACCGGCTTCGCCAGAAGACCGGTGCGGCGCAGGGACGCCGTTGTCCGTGGCGTGACGCAGCCCGCGTTGGCCGTGTCCGCCGAAATTGTTGGTCGGCCGCCGTTGGCCGATACCTGCATAACGCAAGGCGTATGCCAGCCTGTGCAGTGCAGCATTCGAGGGCGGATTTGTGACGGATCGGGAGGAAATGGTCGGATGCGGTGCGCGCGCGGTCGCCGCCGCCGCATTCGGGGGAGCAGGGGAGGGAGGTGGCGCCGCGCGGCAGCGCCAGGAGCGTGCATTGCACCAGTCGTGTGCGGCAGCGCACCACGGCTGGCAGGCGCGAGCGGCTCAGCCCATCACGTCGATCACGCGCTGGGCCGCGTCCACCAGCTTCAGGCCGCGCTCCATCGCCATGCTGCGCAGGCGCTTGTAGGCCTCGTCCTCGCTGAGGCCGCGCGCCTGCATCAGCAGCCCCTTGGCGCGCTCGACCACCTTGCGCTCGGCCAGCTTGAGCCGGGTGGCATCGAGCTCGGCGCGCAGCTGCTGGTCCAGTTCAAAGCGCGCGTAGGCCACGTCGAGCACGGTCTTGACGCGCTCGGCGCGCAGGCCGTCGACGATATAGGCGGTGATCCCCGCCGTCAGCGCTGCCTTGATGCGCTGGCTGTCGTCGTTGTCGGTGAACAGCACGATCGGGCGCGGCGCATGCTGGGTCGAGACGCAGACATGTTCGATGGTGTCGCGCGCGGCGGATTCCGACGCGATGATCAGCATGTCGGGCTGGGTGGCCGTGATCACATCCGGCAGGCGCAGGTCGGCATCGACGATCTGGATCTCGGTAAAGCCCGCGCTCACCAGCCCGCCGCGGATGGTCTCGACGTTCAGCGGGTCGGCATCATGCGGGTCGCGCACGAGCAGGATCCGCAACACCCGGCCACCGGCAGTGGGCGGGCCAGGTGCGGCGGGGGTGGACGATGGGGGCGGGTGGCGTCGTGTCATGGCTAGGCTCTGTTGCAGTGCGCCATGCAAGATTCGCGCCGGGCAAGTATCCGGTCACCTGCGCCAGTCCGGTGCGGTGGCGCTGCGAGGATGCCTGGATTCATTGTATGCGGTCGTACGCAGAGGCAACTCTCGCGGTGTATCCTGTTGCCCTGCTGCGCCGGGCGCGTCTGCTGGCGACGCCGCGAGTGGCTGCATCCCGCAACCCCGCATCCTGCGCGCCGCAGCACCGATCAGAACAAATCTGGAGAGATGCATGACCGAATTCGTGTTCGCCCCGCCCGCGCCCGTTGGCGTGCCGGTGCGCGGCAGCAACGCTAGCTTCCCGGTCCGGCGCGTGTACTGCGTCGGCCGCAACTATGCTGCCCACGCCCGTGAAATGGGCTCGGACCCCGACCGCGAGCCGCCGTTCTTCTTCTGCAAGCCGTCCGACGCGGTCAGCTATGTCGCCGACGGCACCGAAGGCGCCTTCCCGTACCCGCCGGGCACCAGCAACTGCCACTATGAAGTGGAGCTGGTGGTGGCGATCGGCAAGGGCGGCCGCGACATCCCGGTCGACCAGGCAGCCGGCCACGTGTTCGGCTACGCCGTGGGCCTGGACATGACCCGCCGCGACCTGCAGAACGAATCGAAGAAAACCGGCCGCCCCTGGGAGACCGGCAAGGCCTTCGACCAATCCGCGCCGATCGGCCCGATCGTGCCGGTGTCGGCCATCGGCCATCCGGAGAAGGGCGCGGTGACGCTGGCGGTCAACGGCGTGGAAAAGCAGCGCGGCGACCTGTCCGACCTGATCTGGTCGGTGCCGGAGATGGTGTCGTACCTGTCGAAGCTGTTCGAGCTGCAGCCGGGCGACCTGATCTTCAGCGGCACGCCCGAAGGCGTGGGCCCCGTGGTCAAGGGCGATGTCATGCAGTGCCACGTCGGCGGCGTGGGCGACCTCACCATCAAGGTAGTCTGATCCGATGCTCAAGCTTTACAGCTATTTCCGCAGCTCGGCCTCGTTCCGCGTGCGCATTGCGCTGGAACTCAAGGGGCTGTCCTATGACTATGTGCCGGTGCACCTGCTCAAGGAAGGCGGCCAGCAGCTCAAGCCGGAATTCCGCGCCGTGAACCCTGACGGCCTGGTGCCGGCGTTCGTCGACGGCGAGCACGTGCTGCAGCAATCGCTGGCCATCGTCGAGTACCTGGACGAGATCCACCCCGAGCCGAAGCTGCTGCCCGGCACGGCGCTGGACCGCGCCTATGTGCGCGGACTGGCCCAGGAGATCGCGTGCGAGATCCACCCGCTGAACAACCTGCGCGTGCTGAAGTACCTGAAGCACACCGTGGGCGTGACCGACGAGGTCAAGGACGCGTGGTACCACCACTGGATCGAGCTGGGCTTTGCATCGCTGCAGACCAACCTGGAGCGCGGCGGCAAGGCCGGGCGCTTCTGTTTTGGCGATACGCCCACGCTGGCTGATATCTGCCTGGTGCCGCAGGTATTCAACGCGCAGCGCTTCAATATCGATCTGGCCCGCTACCCGGCGATCGCCAGGATCTATGAAACCTGCATGGAGCTGCCTGCCTTCCAGAAGGCGGAGCCGAAGTCGCAGCCCGACGCGGAATAAGCGTTCGCAGGCCTGCAAGGCAAAACGCCCCGGCACTGCCGGGGCGTTTTGCTTGGCGCGGGTTGCCGGGCCTTACCCCAGCAGCGCGTCGGCGAACTCTTCCGCCTTGAACGGCTGCAGGTCTTCCACCTTCTCGCCGACGCCGATGAAGTAGACCGGCACCGGGCGCTGGCGTGCGATCGCCGCCAGGATGCCGCCCTTGGCGGTGCCGTCGAGCTTGGTCACGATCAGCCCGGTCAGGCCCAGTGCGTCGTCGAAGGCGCGGGTTTGCTGCAGGGCGTTCTGGCCGGTATTGGCGTCGATCACCAGCAGCACCTCGTGCGGCGCGCTCGGCATGGCCTTGCTGATCACGCGCTTGACCTTCTTGAGCTCTTCCATCAGGTGCAGCTGCGTCGGCAGGCGGCCGGCGGTGTCGGCCATGACGATGTCGATGCCGCGCGCCTTGGCCGCATTGACGGCGTCGAAGATCACAGCCGCCGGGTCGCCGCTTTCCTGCGCCACCACGGTGACGTTGTTGCGCTCGCCCCAGATCGTCAGCTGCTCGCGCGCGGCGGCACGGAAGGTGTCGCCGGCGGCCAGCAGCACCTTCTGGTCATAGCGCTGGAAGTGCTTGCACAGCTTGCCGATGCTGGTGGTCTTGCCGGCGCCGTTGACGCCCGCGATCATCATCACCATTGGCTGCTCGCGGCCCAGCGCCATGGTCTTTTCCAGCGGGCGCAGCAGCTGGGTCAGCAGCTCGCGCAGTGCCGCCTTGACGCCTTCAGCGGTCTCGATGCGCTCGGCCTTGACGCGCTTGCGCAGCTCGCCCAGCAGGTACTCGGTGGCTTCGACGCCGGCATCGGCCATCAGCAGCGCGGTTTCCAGTTCCTCGAACAGGGCCTCGTCGACCTTGACGCCGACGAACAGCGTGCCGATGTTGCGGCTGGTCTTGGACAGGCCGGTGCGCAGCCGCTGCATCCAGCCCTGCTTCGCTTCAGCGGTCTGGGCGGGCGGCGGGACCAGCTCGAGCGCTTCGGCCGGTGCGGGCGCCGGCACGGGGATCGGGGCCGCCACGGGCGCTGGGGCAGGGGGTGGAACTTGCGCGGGGACCGGTGCCGGTGCGGGCGCAGGGACTGGCGCAGGCGTGGGGGCCGGTGCCGGCACAGGGGCGGGGACCTCGACCGGAGCGGGGGCCGGGGCTGGCGCCTCGACGGGCGCGGGCTCGGCCTTGCGCTTCTTCCAGAAACTAAACATTGGGGAATGGAGTCAATACCGGGGGCGATACCCTGGCGGCAGCCAATGCCAGCAGGCAACCGGTTATAAATCAATGGGTTACGCAGGTGTCGCGATGGCTGGGGAGAAACCGTTGTGGTCCCGGCCGGCGATTGCGTATAGTTCGCTACATGGCAGATTCATGCGCGCAGTCTTGCGCACGTGAGTCGATCGGCAAAATTCTAGCAGACGGGGTCGCATGAACCATTGCGCTGTCCTGACCGCTGCGGGCGCACAAGGCACCAAAGCCTGCGTCCAAACGCGCATCCAACGCCTCTCACAACCTTCCAATCCGCTTCCTGCCCGCGCCGCGCGTCTTGCGCGGCGTGTCATTCCCACGCTGCTGCTGGCCTTGCTGCCCTGGTCGATGCCGGCGGGGGCGCAGGAAGCCGTGCCCTCGCCGAGGCCCGGCACGCAGACCGCCCTGGCCGGCGCGACCGCGCAGGGCACGACTGAATACCGCCTGTCCAACGGGCTGCGGCTGATCGTCAAGGAAGACCACCGCGCCCCCACGGTGGCGCACCAGATCTGGTACCGCGTGGGCGGTATCGACGAGGTCAGCGGCACCACCGGCGTGGCGCACATGCTCGAGCACATGATGTTCAAGGGCACGCCCAAGGTCGGCGTGGGCGAGTTCTCAAAGCAGGTCGCTGCGCTGGGCGGGCGTGAGAACGCCATGACCAACCGCGACTTCACCATGTACTACCAGCAGATCGGCAAGCAGTACCTGCCGAGGATGATGGAGCTGGAGGCCGACCGCATGGCCAACCTCATCATCACCAAGGACGAGTTCGAACGCGAGATGAAGGTGGTGATGGAAGAACGCCGCCTGCGCACCGACGACTCCGCGCGCGGCACCGTCTATGAGCAGCTGCTGGCCACGGTCTACACCGCCGCCGCGTACCGCCACCCGGTGATCGGCTGGATGGACGACCTGGTCAATATGCGCGTGGACGACGTCAAGGAGTGGTACCGCCACTGGTACGTGCCCAACAATGCGATGGTGATTGTCACCGGCGACGTCAAGGCCGAGGAAGTGCGCGCCCTGGCCGAGCGCTACTACGGCAAGGTCAAGCCGCGCACGCTGCCGCTGCGCAAGGACCAGGAAGAGCCGGCGCAAAAGGGCATCAAGCGCATCTGGGTCAAGGCGCCGGCCGAGAACCAGTACATGGTGATGGCCTACAAGGTGCCGCGCCTGCGCGATATCGAGAAGGACGTCGACCCCTACGCGCTGGAGGTGCTGTCGGCTGTGCTCAACGGCTACGACAACGCACGCCTGACGCGTGAACTGGTGCGCGAGCAGCGCCTGGCCGACGACGTCAACGTCGGCTACGACAGCATCAACCGCGGCGAGTCGCTGTTCGTGCTCGACGGCACGCCGGCCACAGGCCACAACACCGACGAGATCGAGCGCGCGCTGCGCGCCGAGGTCCAGCGCATCGCCAAGGAAGGCGTGTCGCCGGAAGAGCTCAAGCGCGTCAAGGCGCAGGTGGTGGCCGGCCAGATCTACAAGCGTGATTCGGTGTTCGGGCAGGGCATGGAAATCGGCGTGTCCGAGATCTCGGATATCTCATGGCGCCAGATCGACCGCATGCTCGACAAGATCAAGGCCGTCACGCCGGCGCAGGTGCAGGCCGTCGCCGCGAAGTATTTCAACGACGACAACCTGACCGTGGCCACGCTGGTGCCGCAGCCGATCGATCCGAACAAGCCCAAGCCCCAGGCCCCGTCGGGCCTGCGCCACTGAGGAAAGGCGATGACTCAGTACGTCACCACCCCGCAGCGTGCGCTGCGCAAACTGGCCGGCGCCACATTGGGCGCCGTCGTCCTGCTGGCCGCGCAACTGGCGCAGGCCGCGATCCCGATCGAGCACTGGACCGCGTCCACCGGCGCCAAGGTGTTCTTCGTGCACAGCCCATCGATCCCGATGCTCGACGTCAATATCGACTTCGACGCCGGCAGCCGCTATGACCCGCCGGGCAAGGCCGGGCTGGCCACGCTGACCGCCGCGCTGCTGGACAAGGGCGCCGCGGCGCTGGAGGGCCAGCCGGCGCGCGATGAAGCGAAGATCGCCGATGGCTTTGCCGATACCGGTGCCGCCTTTGGCGGCGCTGCCGGCGGCGACCGCGGCGGCATCGGGCTGCGCACGCTGACCGCGCAGCCGGAGCTGGACCAGTCAGTCGCGCTGGCCGCGCAGCTGATCAAGGCGCCGACCTACCCGGACGCCGTGGTCGGACGCGAGAAGCAGCGCCTGATCACGGCCATCCGCGAAGCCGACGCCAAGCCCGGCGTGATCGCCGACAAGGCGCTGGCCAAGGCCATGTATCCCGACCACCCCTACGGCGTGGCCGCGACCCCGGACAGCGTGGCGTCGATCACGCGCGACGACATCGTCAGGTTCTGGCGCGACAACTACGGCGCGCAGCGCGCGGTGGTGACGCTGATCGGCGCGGTCGACCGCAAGCAGGCCGAAGCCATTGCCGAGCAACTCACGCGCGGGCTGCCGCCCGGCAGCGCGGCGCCGGCCATGCCGCAGGTGCGCCTGAACATCGCCCCTAGCGAGCAGCGCATGCCGCATCCGGCACAGCAGTCCAGCGTGGCCATCGGCCAGCCGGCCATTGCCCGCGGCGACCCCGATTACTTCGCGCTGCTGGTGGGCAACTACGTGCTGGGCGGCGGCGGCTTCAGCTCGCGCCTGACTGACGAGGTGCGCGAGAAGCGCGGCCTGACCTACGGCGTGGACAGCTACTTCGCGCCGTCCAAGCAGCCGGGTCCGTTCGGCATCAGCCTGCAGACCAAGAAGGCGCAGACCGACGAAGCGCTGGCGCTGGTGCGCCAGGTGCTGGCGCGCTTTGTCGCCGAGGGCCCGACCGAGAAAGAGCTGCGCGCGGCCAAGGACAACCTCATCAACGGTTTCCCGCTGCGCATCGACAACAACCGCAAGCTGCTGACCAACGTCGCCAATATCGGCTGGTACGGGCTGCCGCTGGATTACCTGGACACCTGGACCGCCCAGATCGGCAAGGTCACGCGCGAGCAAGTCAGGGCCGCTTTCCAGCGCCATGTGCGCCCGGACAATATGGCGACGGTGATCGTCGGCGGCCCGGTCGCAGCGCCTGCGACCGCCGCCAGGCAGTGATGCCGGCACCGCTTGGGCCCGTCATGCGCGCCGGGGCTCCGGCGCGTGCGGCGAACCGGCCCGAAGGCTCTACAATCACGGGATGAATTCGCGTTCCCGATTGCCGACGCCCGCCACCGGCGGGCGACCCGCCTCTCCTGCCGCTGCCAGCGGCGGGCGTTCCCCCGTTTCCGCGGCGCCACGCCAGGCACCGCGCCAGGCACCACGCCAGGAACCGTCCCAGGTCCGCATCATCGGCGGCCGCTGGAAGCGCACCTTGCTGCCCGTTCCCGACGCTCAGGGCCTGCGCCCCACGCCCGACCGCGTGCGCGAGACGCTCTTCAACTGGCTCGGCCAGGACCTGTCCGGGCTGGAATGCCTGGACCTGTTCGCCGGCTCCGGCGCGCTCGGCTTCGAGGCCGCCTCGCGCGGTGCCGCCGCGGTCATGCTGGTCGAGTCCAATGCGCGCGTGGCCAAGCAACTGCGCGACAACCAGTACCGGCTCGATGCGGCCCAGGTGCGCGTGATGCAGGGCGATGCCTTTGCCATTGCCGCGCAGCTGCCCGATGCCAGCTTCGACGTGGTCTTCCTGGATCCGCCCTTCGCCGAGGACTGGATCGGGCCGGCGCTGGAGCATGCGGCGCGGCTGTCGCGGCCCGGCGGCGCAGTCTATGTCGAGACCGACCATGCGCTGACCGGCGCCGACGCGCCGGTGCCGGCATCGCTTGAAATCGTGCGCCACGCGCGCGCCGGCGCGGTGCATTTCCACCTGCTGCAGCATCGCGTGCCGGGCAACGGCGCGGCCTGATGCACCAGCCTGGGGCAATTGTCCGGGTATGCCTGTTCCACGTTGAGGAAGGGCCCCTTCCTCAATGGGAAACGGGTTCTTAGCTGCGCTGCGGCAAAACGGTGCGCCGGGCGACTTCCAAGTGGCGCATTTGGGGTTACACTACGCCGCTGTCACAACGCTCGCGACGCAGCACCCACGCCGGTCCGGCCGGCGCAAGAGGCGGCCCACGGCCGGCAGCGGGCAGATCAAGGAGGAAGTATGGTCATCGCGGTCTATCCCGGCACGTTCGATCCAATGACCCGGGGACACGAGGATCTGGTCCGCCGTGCGTCGAACATCTTCGACGAACTGGTGGTGGGCGTGGCGCACAGCCCCAACAAGCGCCCGTTCTTTTCGCTCGAAGAGCGCATCGGCATTGCCCGTGAAGTGCTCGGGCATTATCCCAATGTGCGCGTCGAAGGCTTTTCCGGCCTGCTCAAGGACTTTGTGCGCAACAACAATGCGCGCGTGATCGTGCGCGGCCTGCGCGCGGTGTCCGACTTCGAGTACGAATTCCAGATGGCAGGCATGAACCGCTACCTGCTGCCCGACGTGGAAACCATGTTCCTGACGCCGTCGGACCAGTACCAGTTCATCTCCGGCACCTTCGTGCGCGAGATCGCGGTGCTGGGCGGCGACGTCAGCAAGTTCGTGTTCCCGTCGGTGGAACGCTGGCTGCAAGAGAAAATCGGCAAACCGGAATAAAATAGTAGACTCAGATACGTCGAGTCGCGGCCAGTCGGGCGCGGGCGTGTCCGCAGGAAGGAAACACCATGGCGCTGATGATCACTGACGACTGCATCAACTGCGACGTTTGTGAACCCGAGTGCCCGAACGAAGCCATTTCGATGGGGCCCGAGATCTATGAAATCGACCCCAACAAGTGCACCGAGTGTGTCGGGCACTTCGACGAGCCGCAATGCCAGCAAGTCTGCCCGGTCGCCTGTATCCCCAAGGATCCGAACCGCGTCGAAACGCATGAGGTCCTGATGCAGCGCTACCGGCTGCTGACGGCCGCCAAGCACGCGGCCTGACCCGCAGCTTCAGCCAGGCAAAAAAAGCCCCCGGCACCGCAAGGTGACGGGGGTTTAACTTTTCCCCAGTTACTGCTGGTACTACCTACAACACTGCGCGGTCACGCACCCATCGGCTTGC
Organism: Cupriavidus sp. GW821-FHT07C08; assembly: GCF_059419025.1. NCBI lineage: Bacteria > Pseudomonadati > Pseudomonadota > Betaproteobacteria > Burkholderiales > Burkholderiaceae > Cupriavidus > Cupriavidus sp. GW821-FHT07C08. Next base: position 142,487 of record NZ_JBWKQZ010000012.1, on the reverse strand, counting down.
CGTCGCTACGGCGCACCACGATGGTGGACGAGCGCGGCGGCTTGGCCGCGTCCGGCCACTTGCCGGTGGGATGCTGGATATTAATGAAGCAGGTGGTCAGGTCCGGCGTGTAGGCAATGCCGGTGATCTCGCAGCCGGTCGGGCCCGCCAGGAAGCGCCGGGACTGACCCGTCGGCGAGATGTAGTACATGCTGTTGTTGCCGAACGTACCGGTATAGGTGGCGCTGGTGCTGGAATCGGTCTGCACCCACAGGCGGCCCTTGGGGTCGACGCGCAGGCCGTCCGGGCTGGAGAAGGTGTCGCCGTTGATATTGCCCTTCAGGTTGTCGGTGGCCAGCGACGGGTCGCCTGCCTGCAGCAGGATGCTCCACGTGAAGGTCGTGGCCAGCGGCGAATTGCCGGCTTCGTTCCACTTGACGATATGGCCGTGCAGGTTGTTCTTGCGCGGGTTGGCGGCGTCGGTCTGCTGGCGGCCGCTGTTGTTGGTCAGCGTGCAGTAGAGCGTCTTGTCCGGTGCGGCCGTGATCCACTCGGGGCGGTCCATCAGCGTGCCGCCGGCCACGCGCGCGGCCGACTTGGTGTTGATCAGCACGTCGGCCTGGCTGGCAAAGTCGACCGTGCTCGGCGCCGGCGAGACCGCCGACTGGGTCCAGTTGCCCGGGTCCGATGCGCCGACGGTCAGGCCGTTCTTGCCCTGCGTCAGCTCGATCCACTGGCCGCTGCCGTCGGCATTGAACCTGGCCACGTAGAGCGTGCCGCTGTCCAGCAGGTTGGCATTGGCGGCGCGGTTGTTCGGATCGAAGGCCTTGCTCGGGATGAATTTGTAGATGCAGCCCGGCGTGCCGTCATCGCCCATATAGAAGGCGACGTTGTTGCTGGCGTCGGTCAGGAAGGCGACGTTCTCATGGTCGAAGCGGCCCATCGCCGTGCGCTTGGCCGGCGCGCCCAGCGTGCCGTACGGGTCGATCTCGACCACCCAGCCGTAGCCGTTGTCGGCCTGGGTCGGGTCGATGTAGTTGTCCGTGCTTTCTTCGCAGGTCAGGTAGGTGCCCCACGGCGTGTAGCCGCTCGAGCAGTTGTTGAGCATCCCGACCACGGTCGAGCCCACCACCGAGGCGGCCGGGCCGCCCACGCGGTACAGCGTGTTGCCGGTGTAACGCTTGTTGTAGATCGAGTCGCGCTTGACCTGCCACTTGCCGCTGGCGGCCAGTTCGACTTCGATCACCGAGATGCCCACCGCCGACAGGGCGATGCGCTTTTGCTCCGCGCTTGCGGTGGCGGCGTTGTAGGCGGTCGGGAGCAGGATGTTGTAGTCCGGCAGCTCATGGTTGATCGCGAGCAGGCCGCCCTTCTGCGGATCGACGCCCGGCAGTGCGAAGTAGTGCATGCCGTCGTGGTTGCCGCCGGCCTGGCGCTCGGTTTCGGCCGAGGACTGGAAGGCGCCTGCATAGCCGGTGGCGCCGGCTTCGACCGGGTCGCCGGCAGAGAACAGCACGTCGACGCTGTAGCCATTGGGCACGACCACGGTATCCGTGGTCGACTTGGCGATCGGCTCGAAGGTGACGTCGTAGCTCGGGGCGGCCGCGGCGGGCGCGGGGGCCGGAGCGGGTGCTGGTGCTGGTGTGGGGGCTGGCGCCGGCGCGGGATCGTCATCGCCGCCACAGGCGGCCAGCAGGCCGCTGCCGAACGCCGAGGCCAGCGACAGGCCCAGGCCGCCGCGCAGTACACGGCGGCGGGCCGGGTTGGCGGCTACGATGTCTTCGAGCATCTGGCCGGGCACGTCAACGTCGGGCTTGGCAGCGCGGCTGGCGGCTCGTGCTTCATCGGTCAGGTACGACATGGGCTTCCTCCTGTGGGTTGTCATGCGCATCGGCCACCATGCGATACCGATGCGATTGGAAACCACGGAATGTATGTGCCGCCCATGGCACTTTGATGACACATTGTCTGCAAAAGCAGTCTTGAGCTGCCAAACGACGACGGGCCGCAGATGCGGCCCGTTTTCATGCTGTTGTCGCAGGGATGTGCGTATTTGTCAGCGCGTGGTATGCAGCTGCGCCATGGCGCGTTCGGCATCGCCGCGCGCCAGCAGGCCGAGCGGGTCGATGCAGCGGTCGATGGCGGCATCGATGGCTTCCTGCTCCTCGCGCCGCGGCGGCTTGAGCACAAAGTTGACCACGTCCTCGCGGCCCGCGCCGGCGCCGCCGGGCGCGTTGCGCGGATGGCCCACGCCCAGGCGCAGGCGCCAGTAGTCCTGCGTGGACAGGTGGGCCGAGATGTCCTTGAGCCCGTTGTGGCCGCCCGCGCCGCCGCCGCGCTTGAGCTTGGCCGCACCCGCCGGCAGGTCCATCTCGTCGTGCGCGACCACGATCTCGTCGGGGAGGACTTTGTAGAAGCGCGCGAGCGACACCACGGCCAGCCCGGAGCGGTTCATGAAGGTCGACGGCTTGAGCAGCCAGATGTCCTGGTCCCACAGCCGCGCACGCGCGGCCAGGCCGTGGAAGCGGCCCTCCACGCGCATCGTGGCGCCGCCCATGCGGGCCAGCTGGTCCACCAGCCAGAAGCCGGCGTTGTGTCGGGTGGCCTCGTACTCCGTACCGGGATTGCCGAGGCCGACGATGAGCTTGATCATGCGTTTGACTGGGTCGTTGGCGCGCAAGGCTGCGCCACAAGCGCCAAGGATACCGAAAAACCGGCAGACGGCTGCCGGGCGAAAAAAAACCGCCGCAAGAAGCGGCGGTTTCTTCGTGGCGCGGCCGGCAGGCCGCAACCGCTGCTGCAGCTTAGGCAGCCGGCGTTTCGCCAGCGGCTTCGCCGCCTTCGGCAGCTTCCGACACGGCACCAGCCGGTTGCGAGATGCTGGCGACGGCCGGGTTGTCGTCACCGTGGGTGATCACGGTCACGCCCTTCGGCAGCTTGATGTCCGACAGGTGGACGGTCTGGTTCAGCTCGACGGCGGCCAGGTCCACTTCGATGAACTCGGGCAGGTCGGCCGGCAGGCACGACACTTCCAGGTCGTTCACGATGTGGTTGACGATGCCGTGGCCCAGCTTCACGCCAGGAGCGGTTTCCTGGTTCATGAAGTGCAGGGGCACCTTGACGTGGATCTTGTCGTTGGCCGACACGCGCTGGAAATCGACGTGCAGCACCAGCGGCTTGAACGGGTGCATCTGGAATGCGCGCAGCAGGGCCTGTTCCGACTTGCCAGCGACTTCCAGTTCCAGGATCGACGAGTGGAACGCTTCCTTCTTCAGGGCGTGCCACAGCGCGTTGTGATCCAGTTCGATCATCTTCGGTTCGGCGGCGCCGCCGTAGATGATGCCGGGGGTCTTGCCCGAATTGCGCAGGCGGCGGCTCGCACCCGTTCCCTGTACGCTACGCTCGAAAGCGACAACTTTCATGATGACTCCAAATGTAAGAAGGCTGTCCGCGACCAGACAGCCTCGTTGCGGCGCAAACAGAAAATGATGCGCCGATCAGGTCACGTTGATCGCCGAAAAACGGCGATCAACGCAGTAAAGCTTAAAATTCTATCAGGAACCCGCAAACAGCGACATGATCGAGTCGCCCTTGACGATGCGGGTGAAGGTCTCGGCCAGCAGCGGGGCAGTCGAGAGCTGGCGGATCTTGGTGCATTTGGCCGCTTCTTCGGACAGCGGGATGGTGTCGCACACCACCACTTCGTCCAGCGCCGAGTCCGCGATGCGGGCGGCCGCGCCACCCGACAGCACCGGGTGCGTGCAGTAGGCGAAGACCTTCAGCGCGCCGCGCTCCTTCAGCACCTGGGCGGCCTTGCACAGCGTGCCGCCGGTGTCGATCATGTCATCCATGATGACGCAGTTGCGGCCGTCGACTTCACCGATGATGTTCATCACCTCGGCCACATTGGCCTTGGGACGACGCTTGTCGATGATCGCCAGGTCGCAGTTCAGTTCCTTGGCCAGTGCGCGGGCACGGACCACGCCGCCGACGTCCGGCGACACCACCAGCAGGTCGCCGTAGTTCTTCTCGCGCAGGTCGCCCAGCAGTACCGGCGAAGCGTAGATGTTGTCGACGGGAATATCGAAGAAGCCCTGGATCTGGTCAGCATGCAGGTCCATCGTCAGCACGCGCTCGACACCGGCGACTTCCAGCATGTTGGCCACGACCTTGGCCGAGATCGCGACACGCGCCGAACGCGGGCGGCGGTCCTGGCGGGCATAGCCGAAGTAGGGCATGGCGGCGGTGATGCTGCGTGCCGAGGCGCGCTTGAGCGCGTCGACCATCACCATCAGTTCCATCAGGTTGTCGTTGGTCGGCGCGCAGGTGGACTGCAGCACGATGACGTGCTTGCCGCGAACGTTTTCCTGGATATCAACTTGAACTTCGCCGTCGGAGAAACGGCCAACCAACGCCTTGCCCAGAGGAATGCCGAGGTGCTGTACGACAGCCTCCGCGAGTTTGGGGTTGGCGTTGCCGGTAAATACCATCAAGCCTTCGCTGCTCATTCGGGGCACCTGTCTTGCTGCTGGGGGAGCTTGGTGTCACCGGCAAGGCCGGTGACTGATACAGAGGGTCCGTAAGGACACTATAGGAATGTAATGGCAGGGGAAGAAGGATTCGAACCTTCGAATGCCGGAATCAAAATCCGGTGCCTTGACCAACTTGGCGACTCCCCTACACAACCGGGCCGTTCTTCGTGGTACCAGACTACCGTACCGCGCCGAACGAAAACTTGCTACGCGAGCGCTGCGAGCGGATGACGTGCCAGACTGCGCACACACCTGCCATCCCATTCAGGGGGCAACCTTTCCAAAACCTGCTGTGCTGTTGCTGCGTCGGGAAAACGCGCAAACACGCAGGCTCCGGAACCGGTCATCCTGGCATGCTGATTGTGTTGCTTCAGCCATGCTAGGGCTCGGGCGACTTCGCCGAACTTCGCTGTTGCTATCGGTTCCAGATCGTTGCGACCGAAATCGAATTTGTTTGTGCGAGCAGCGAAGACCGCAATTATGGAGAGCGGCGTATCCCTTGTCAAGCACTCGTCCGAAAAAATTTCAGCGGTGGGGACATGCTGTTTCGGGTGGATGACTACGAACCAGCTGTCGGGCAGCTCGACTGGCGTCAGGTCCTCGCCGATGCCCTGTGCAAAGGCGTTCTGGCCCAACACGAACACCGGCACGTCGGCGCCCAGCGCCAGGCCGATGCGCATCAGTTCGGCGCGCGCAAGGCCCAGTCCCCACAGGTGATTCAGCGCCAGCAGCGTGGTGGCGGCATCGGACGAGCCGCCACCGATGCCGCCGCCCATCGGCAGCACCTTGTCGATGGCTATGTCGGCCCCGAACGTGGTACCGGTGGCCGCCTGTAACGCGCGCGCGGCGCGCACCACCAGGTCGGTCTCGGCCGGCACGCCGGGCACGTCGGTGACGCGCGCGACCACGCCGTCGTCGCGCCTGCGGAAATGCAGCGTGTCGCACCAGTCGACCAGCTGGAACACAGTCTGCAGCGTGTGGTAGCCGTCGGCGCGGCGGCCGGTCACGTGCAGGAACAGGTTGAGCTTGGCCGGCGCGGGGCAGTCGCGCAGTTCGGGCGGGGGCAGGGGTTGGCTGCGGTGCATGGCGTGGTTCACGGCGTCTGGGGATCGATCACGAGGCGCACCGACAGCGGATTGCTGCCGGCGTCGCGCGCCAGGTCGATGCGGCGCGGCACCTGGGCGGCCGCTTCCTGCCAGGCGACGTAGCGCACGGTCCAGCCGTTCTGCGCCAGCGTTGCCAGCCGGCCCTGCTCGTCGCGCGTGGTGCGCGCGGGCGCGCCCTTGGTGGCGCGGCCGTGCAGCCAGTCGCGCATGCCGGACACCGGCAGCGCAAAGCCAAGCGCTTCTTCCATTAGGGTGTCGACCTCGGGCGCGTTGCGTGGCGGCTGGTTGGGCAGGTCGAGCGTGGCGCCGGACGGCGTGGCGGTCACCACGGCCAGGGTCTGGCCAAGCGGGGACACCAGGTCCAGCCGCACGTTGCGGCCCTGCTCTTCCCAGCGGAAGCTTCCCTGCACGCCTTCGTCGCGCCCATAGCGCACGTAGTTGGCGGAGAAGCGGCCGGTGTATTGCTGGCTGGCGGCGGCCTGGTCGCCATCAAAGCTGCGCGACGGTGCCACGCTGGCACACGCCTGCAGCAGCAGCGGGGCGCCAAGGCAGAGGAGCGCCAGGCGTCGGGATCGGTTCATGGGCTTGGTCGTGAGAACGGCGGCGCGGCGGCGGCCGCCGGCTGACGGGAATCCGGCGCCGCGGACCCGGGCTGCGGGCCGCGGCGGGCGGGGTTACTTGGAAAGTTGCACGTTGACCTTGTAGCGGCGCAACGTGTCGACCAGGGTCTCGTTCTCGGGATCGACCCGGACGGCCTCGGTCCAGGTCTTGCGCGCTTCGTCGTGCTCGCCGAGCTGCCACAGCACCTCGCCCAGGTGCGCGCCGATCTCGGCCTCGGGCGCCTTGGAATAGGCGTTGCGCAGCAGGTCAGCCGCCGGGCGCAGGTCGCCCATGCGGAATTTGACCCAGGCCAGGCTGTCCATGATGTACGGATCGTCCGGCCCCAGTTCGGAGGCGCGCTCCAGCAGCTTGAGCGCCTCGGGCAGGCGCTCGTTGCGGTCGGCCAGCGAGTAGCCCAGCGCGTTGTAGCCCTGCTTCTGCTGGGGCTGCAGCGCGATCACCTTGCGCAGGCCCTTTTCCATGCTGTCGTAGCGCTTCTGGCGCTCGTCGAGCATGGCCAGCTCGTAGATCCAGTCGGCGTTGTCGGGCTCGGCCGTGACGCGGTCGTTGAGCAGCTTGCGGGCGCGGTCATAGGCCTTGCTTTCCATCAGCGTGGCCACCTCGGCCTGGCGGATGGCGGTCACGCGCTGCGTGCGCTGGCCGGGATCGGGGATGTCCTCGGCGTCGGTGAGCATCTCGCCGAAGAGCGCCTGGGCGTCGTCGAGCTTGCCCATGCGCGCCAGCAGCTGCGCGCGCTTGGCGGTGGCCGCGGGCGCCAGCCGGATGTCCTCGATGCGGTCCAGCCACTGGATTGCACCGGCGTAGTCCTTGCGCTCCTCGGCGATCTGCGCCAGGTACTGGTAGGCAATGTCGGGGTTGGCGGTGGGCTGTTTCTCGACCAGCTGCAGGTATTCCTTCAGGTACTGCTCGGCCTCGCCGTAGTTCTTGGCCTGCAGGCTGGTCAGGCCCAATGCCAGCGGCACGCGCGGGTCGCCCGGAGCTACCTTGCGCAGGGTCTCGAACTCCTGCCGGGCCGACTGCATGTCATTGCGCAGCAGGTACAGCCGCGCCAGCGTGATATGGCCGTTGACCGAATCGGGCGACTTGTCCAGGAAGCGCTTCAGGATCACGACGGCTTCGTCGGGCTGCTTCTCGGCGCGCAGCTCGGCCGCCATCAGCGCGGCCGCTTCATAGTCCGGGCGCAGCCGCAGCGCCTGGTCGAGCGCGACGAGCGCGCCCGGCTCGTCGCCGGCGACTTCCCTGGCGCGCGCCAGGGCCAGCTGCGTTTCAGGCAGCTTGGTGTCATTCTTGGTCAGGTCCTGCAGCAGTGTGGCCGCGCCGGCCGGATCGCTGGTGCGCGACAGCTGCTGCTGCAGCTGCAGGATGGCCTCGCCGCGATGGGTGGCCGGCACCGCCGCCAGCTGTTGCTGCAGCAGGGGCCGGGCATCGTCCCAGCGGCCGTTGAGCACCAGCAGCGTCGACAGCACCTGATTTGCGGCGGGTGAAGTCGGCGAAATCTCCTTCCACAGGCGCGCGGAGTCCAGCGCCTGCTGCGGGATGCGCGCATTGAAGGCGATCTCGGTGGCGCGCTGCGCGAAGCGCGGGTCGCGGGTCTGCCGGGCCAGTTCCATGTAGGTCCGGTAGGCCGGGCCGACCAGGCCGCGCTGCATGGAAATCTCCGCGGCCAGCACCATATAGACGATGTCGTCGGTCAGCTCCAGCGACGGCAGCGCGCTGCGTGCCGGCTTGCTGGCGGCGGCGGGGCGCTCGCTTTCGGCCGCGGCCAGCTGCAGTGCCGATGGCAATGGCATGGCGCCCGCGGGCGGCGCGGCATGGCTGGCGCCGGCGGCCAGGGCCAGCAATGCCGAGGCGGCCAGCGCACGCGCATGGCGGCGCGGCGCCTGGAAAAACCGGGCCAGGGCGCCAGCCGTGCGCGCTGTGCGGGGAACGGCGCCTGGAAAAGCGATCGGGAGGCCGCCCGCGGTGGCTTGCAACGTGGAGTCCGGCATCAGGTCCGGCATGAGGTCCGACATGTAGTGATTGCTCCGGCGCGCGCTGGCGAAGGATGGGAGAAAACGCATTGATAAGGCCATTGTAGCCTGCCGCTACAATGCGCTGCTTGGCGCCGCAGGCCGGTGCCCACAGGCGCCGCAGGAGTTTTGAGCGGTAACCAACGGAGAGGTTCGATGCCAGAATTGCCCGAGGTCGAAGTGACCCGGCGCGGCTTGCTGCCGCATGTGGTGGGGCGGCGCATCGCCGCGGTCACGGTGCGCCACCGAGGCCTGCGCTGGCCGGTCGATCCGGAACTGGAAATGCGGCTGGCCCAGCGCGTGGTGCGCCGGATCGAGCGCCGCGGCAAATACCTGCTGCTGGAATGCGTGAGCGAGGCGGCGGGCGAGCCGGCCGGCTGGCTGCTGGTCCACCTGGGCATGACCGGCACGCTGCGGGTGCTGCCCGACGCGCCGCCGCCTGGCGCGCACGACCACCTGGACCTGTTGCTGGCCCCTGGGCCCGGCGCCGCGCTGGGCACCCAACCGGGCACCATCGTGCTGCGCTTCCGCGATCCGCGCCGCTTCGGCGCCATCCTGTGGAGCACGCTGCCCGAGGCCGAACTGCCGTCGCATCCGCTGCTGCGCACGCTCGGCATCGAGCCCTTCGATCCTGCCTTCGACGGCGCCTGGCTGCACCGCCACACGCGCGGGCGCAGCGCCGCCATCAAGACCGTGCTGCTGGCCGGCGGCATCGTGGTGGGCGTCGGCAATATCTATGCGTCCGAGAGCCTGTTCCGCGCCGGCATCCGCCCGACCACCCCGGCCGGGCGCCTGAGCCGCGCGCGCTGCGACCGCCTGGCGCAGGCGGTGCGCGAGACCCTGGCGCAGGCGATCGAGCGCGGGGGCAGCACGCTGCGCGACTTTGTCGGCAGCGACGGCGCCAGCGGCTATTTCCAGCTTGATTGCCTGGTCTACGACCGCGCCGGCCAGCCGTGCCGCGTCTGCGCCACGCCGGTGCGCCAGATCGTGCAGGGCCAGCGTTCCACCTTCTACTGCCCGAACTGTCAGCACTGAGCCTTGGCGGCAGCCGCCCGGGCAGGCGCCGTGTGGCGCACAATGCGCGCCGCCGGCCATTGTCGATGGGTCGGCGCAACACTCCTTGTGCAAGCCATGACCGAGGGACGTGAATTCCACAAAACCGCTGTGGAAACCTGTATCGTGTGTGCAGTCATAAAAAGTTACAAAATGGCCCGACCGCTTGCAGGGTAGACAGTGGTCGGGCCGGCATTGCGCGAACACGGGCGCAGCGCGAAAGCGGCGTGCCCCGAGGTAAAACCAAGTCAGCCGAACAGCTCCATGACAACGCTCGCCCATCAATTCGAACAATACGGCGCCTGGAGAACCGGGGTCCTCCAGTCACTGGCCGAATTCCAGTCCTGGCTGCAGCAGCACGACCTGTACGACGCCCAGGCCGATGACCGCGTGCAGCGCATCCAGAGCGTGCTGCGCAGCGACCGCCTCAAGGTCGCGTTCATTGCCGAGTTCTCGCGCGGCAAGAGCGAGCTGATCAACGCCATCTTCTTTGCCGACTACGGGCGCCGCATCCTGCCGTCGTCGGCGGGGCGCACCACGATGTGCCCGACCGAGCTGCGCTATGACGAGGCCGAGCCGCCGAGCATCCGGCTGCTGCCGATCGAGACACGCCTGCAGGAGGCCTCCACCGCTGACTTCCTGGAGGCCGGCACCTCGGCTTCGCACTGGCATTCGGTGCCGCTGGATCCGTCTTCGCCCGAGGGCATGCTGGCTGCGTTCCAGCACGTGGTGCAGACCGTGCGCGTGCCGCCCGCGCAGGCCGAGGCGCTGGGCCTGTACCACGAGAACGATCCCGATGCCGCCTACGCGGTCGATGCCGAGGGCATGGTCGAGATCTCGCGCTGGCGCCACGCCGTCATCAATTTCCCGCATCCGCTGCTGCGCCAGGGCCTGGTGATCCTTGACACGCCGGGCCTGAATGCGATCGGCACCGAGCCCGAGCTGACGCTGCGGCTGATCCCCGACGCCCATGTGGTGGTGTTCGTGCTGGCCGCCGATGCGGGTGTCACCAAGAGCGACCTGGAGCTGTGGCGCAGCCATGTCGGCGCCGGCCACCGGCGCGGCTGCCTGGCGGTGCTCAACAAGATCGACGGGCTGTGGGATCCGCTGCGCGAGCCGGGCGAGATCGCGCAGGAGATTGCGCGGCAGGTGTCCACCACCGGGCAGGTGCTGGGTATCGAGCAGTCGCGCGTCTATCCGGTGTCGGCGCAGAAGGGCCTGGTGGCCAAGGTCACGCACGACGACGAGCTGCTGGCGCGCAGCGGCCTGCCCGAGTTCGAGCACGTGCTGTCCGACCAGCTGATCCCGCGCCGGCGCGAGATCGTCTCGGACCAGGCGCACCGGCTGGTGCAGGACATGGCGCGCGCCGCGCAGCAGCTGCTGCAGAGCCGCCGCCGCGATATCGTCGAACAGCTGTTCGAGCTGCGCGGCCTGCGCGGCAAGAACCATGCGATGGTCAAGCACATGCTGATGCGCGTGCAGGGCGAGAAGGAAGAGTTCGAGCAGAGCATCAGCAAGTTCCAGGCACTGCGCCTGGTCTTCGGCCGCCACAGCGCCGACATCATCAAGAGCCTGCAGCTGCGCGACGTGCGCCTCACCATGCGCACCGCGCGCGAGCAGATGAAAGAGCGCTTCTTCTCGCGCGGCCTGCGCGAAGACATGGACGCGCTGTTCGCGCAGCTGACCAGGCTGGTGACCGATGCCGACAACAAGATCGGCCAGCTGCACCAGTTGATCGAAAGCATGTACCGGCGCTTCAACGCCGAGCACGGCTTCACGCTGCCCGCGCCGATGCAGTTCACTGCCGAGCGCTACGTGGCCGAGCTTGAGGAAACGCTGCGCCTGGTGCATGCGCACTTCGGCACGGTCAGCATGCTGACGCGCTCGCGCCCGCAGCTGGTGCAGAGCGCCTTCAGCACCATGGCCAGCCGCGTGCTGGAGAACTTCCGCGACCTGAATCGCGATATCGAGGTCTGGCTCAAGTCGGTGATGACGCCGCTGGAAGCGCAGGTGCGCGAGCACCAGAAGCAGCTGCGCCGCCGTGTCGATTCGATCGAGCGCATCCACGAGGCCACCGACACGCTGGAAAGCCGCATCGCCGAGCTCGAGGAAGTGCTCAACGGCCTGGACGAGCGCAGCGGCCGTATCGAGGGCTACGCGCAGCGGCTGCTGCGGCCGACGGCCTCCGCCGACAGCGCGAGCCTTGCGGTGGCCTGATCCTGAAGCCGGTATATCATGTGGCGCCGCAATTAGCGGCGCCTTTTTCTTTGGTGCGCCGCGCGCCCCCGCGCTTCAGAACGTTTTACCCAGATGCCCCGCAAACCAGTCCCCCGCGCCGTTCCCGCCATCCCCGACGATATCCGCGTGCCGCCCGACTTCGGCGCCCGCGTGGTTGACTGGCAGCGCCAGCATGGCCGGCACGACCTGCCGTGGCAGAACACGCGCGACCCGTACCGCATCTGGCTGTCGGAGATCATGCTGCAGCAGACCCAGGTGAGCGCGGTGATCGACTACTTCCAGCGCTTTGTCTCGCAGCTGCCCACGGTGCAGGCACTGGCGGCGGCGCCTGCCGACCAGGTCATGGCGCTATGGGCGGGGCTGGGCTACTACTCGCGCGCGCGCAACCTGCACCGTTGCGCCATGCAGGTGGTGAGCGAGCACGGTGGCCGTTTCCCGACCGATCCCGCGGTGCTGGCCACGTTGCCCGGCATCGGCCGCTCCACCGCCGCGGCGATCGCCGCGTTCAGCGCCGGCGTGCGCTCGCCGATCCTGGACGGCAACGTCAAGCGCGTGTTCGCGCGCTGCTTCGGCATCCACGGCCATCCGGGCGAGCGCATGGTGGAAACGCGCATGTGGCAGCTGGCCGAGCTGGCCTTGCCGGCGGCAGGCCCGCGCCAGGCCGAGGACATGATCGCCTATACGCAAGGGCTGATGGACCTGGGCGCCACGGTGTGCTCGCGCGGCAAGCCGGCCTGCCTGGCCGATGCCGGCGCGTGCCCGCTGTCGGCCGGCTGCGTGGCGCGCCGCGACGGGCTCACCGGCGTGCTGCCCACGCCCAAGCCGCGCGCGGCCATCCCCGAGCGCAGCACGGTGATGCTGCTGGTGCGGCGCCAGCGCGAAGTGCTGCTGCGCCTGCGCCCCGGCAGCGGCATCTGGGGCGGGCTGTGGAGCCTGCCTGAGATGCCGGTCGACAGCGTGCCCTTCGACGCCGAAGCCGCCGAGGCGGCCGCGCTCGACTATGCCAGCGCCTTCGGCAAGCCCGCACGCGCCGCGCTGACCGGCGAGCTGACCCATGTGTTCACGCACTTCCGCCTGCTGATCCGTGCCATCCGGGTCGATGTGAGTGCGGACGGCGCAAGCCTGATGGCGCAGGACAGCGCCGCAGAAGCCGCGCAGCGCTGGATCTCGCTTGACGATCTCGATGCGGTGGGGACGCCCGCGCCGGTGCGCAGGCTGCTGGAGGACCAGGCGCGCGGCGGGCTGTTCTGAAGCCTGGCGGAGTCTCGGGGATCCGCGCCTAGAGCATGTGGTTCTGGCGCATGTAGCGATGCACGATCTCGATGCGCATGCCGGCATCGGGTAGCGCCATCAGCATCTGCTTTGCCTTGAGCGGCACCGGCAGCAACTCGCACAGCCGGTTGGCGACCCAGCTCGGGTCGTCCCACAGGTAGGGCTCGTCGAACGGCAGCCGGTCAGGGTGCTCGGCGTGCAGCCGCGTGACAATGCGCCGCAGCGCATCCAGGCATTCGCCCAGCAGCTCCAGCTTGCAGTCGATGATGTCGGGGGGCAGCACCTCGGCGCGGGCGACCAGCAGGCCGTCGTCGCGGGTGTCATGGCTGACGATATGGAAGCGCTCGCGGCCGCGCGCGCGGATCAGCAGCACGCCCAGCTGCTCCATGTTGCAGTCGACGATTTCCGCCAGGCAGCCGACCAGCTCGGGCACGGTAGGCTGGTCCGGCCGGGCCACTTCCTCGCCGCTTTCGATCAGGCAAACGCCAAAGGGCGTGTTGTCGCGCAGGCAGTTGCGCACCATGTCGACATAGCGCGCCTCGAACACGCGCAATGGCAGCCGTCCACCGGGAAACAGCACGGTGTGCAACGGGAACAGCGGCAGGTTGTCGAGCGTCCGTGGCGGATCTTCTGATCCCGTGGGACGGTAGAGGTCGGTCGAGGACATGCAGTGCCAGCTTGGGTATCGCGCAGCAATGGGCCAGCCGGCCAACGCGGCGCGCAGATGCCAGTGATGCCAGTGGGCAGTCCCGCCTGCGTCAGCCCGCCGGTGCGAGCTCTCGGTGTCTCACCAGCACATTACCATGCGCCCGGAAGTAGTTGGCAAGCCTTTCCGCAATATAGACCGAGCGATGCTGGCCGCCGGTGCAGCCGATCGCCACGGTCAGGTAGCTGCGGTTGTCGGCAATGAAACTTGGCAGCCACTTTTCCACATAGGCGCGGATATCCTCGGCCATTGCCAGCACCATTGGCTGGGCCTGCAGGAAGTCGATCACCGGCGTGTCGCGCCCCGTCAGCGGGCGCAAGGCCAGGTCGTAATAGGGGTTGGGCAGCGAGCGCACGTCGAACACCATGTCCGCATCGCTGGGCACGCCATGCTTGAAGCCGAACGACTCGAACAGCAGCGTCAGCCGCTGGCTGTCGTCGCGGATCAGCTCCTTGATCCAGCTGCGCAGCGTATTGGTGCGCACATTGCTGGTGTCGATGCGGTGCGCGGCCTCGGCCAGCGGGCTCAGCAGCGCGCGCTCCATCTCGATCGCTTCCATCAGCGCGGTGTCGTTGAAGCCCGGTTCACCGCCCGGGCCCGGCATGCCGTCGGTACGCCCCGACAGCGGGTGGCGGCGGCGCGTCTCGGAGTAGCGCTGCACCAGTGCGTCGGTGCTGGCGGTCAGGAACACCACTTCGACCTGGTGCTCCGCGGCCAGCGCGCGCACGGTGTCGGGCAACTGGTCGAGCGACTCGCGGCTGCGGATGTCAGTGGCGACGCCCAGGTGCGTATAGCCCTGGCTGTCGAGGTAGCGGGTCAGTTCCGGGATGAACTGAGCCGGCAGGTTGTCCACGCAGTAGTAGCCTGCGTCTTCGAGCACGTTCAGTGCGACGGACTTGCCGGAACCGGATATGCCGGTGATGAGGATGATGCGCATAGCAACTGAAGCATAGCATCACGTGATGAAGGCGTCATGACACCACGCGCAAAGCAAGCATGGCGAACCTCGCGGTTCGCCATGCTTTTGTCGTCAGCTTGCGGCGCTGGTTGCGGCTCAGGCTGCCTTGGACAGGCATTCCTTCATGTAGGTCTTGTATTCGTCGCCCTTCTTGCCCTTGCCCGACTTGCTGCAGGAGGCCATTTTCTCCTGCTGGGTCTTGGACGCGCCCTTGGACAGGCATTCCTTCATGAACGCCTTGCGTTCGTCGCCCTTCTTGCCGGCGGCTTGCGTATTGCAGGCCTTCATCTTGTCCTGCTGGGCGTTGGCTGCGGGCTTGTCCGGGGTAGCCGGGGTGGCGGGCGTGGCAGGCATGGCCGGCGTTGCCGGTGCGGTGGCCGCCGGCTTGGCTGGCGTCGCGGGAGTTGCCGGCGTGGCGGTGGTCTGTGCAAAAGCGCTGGCGGCGATCATCGGGGTGACCAGCGCGCACATCGCGATCAGTTTCTTCATGCTTGCTCTCCTGGGTGTGGAAAACTTCATGGCCGCGCGCCATTGCCGGCGTTGCAGCTTCCGTAACGGGCGCGATGCCCATTACAGCACAAAACGGAGCATGCCTGAAGAACGTTGACGCCCTGCGTCAACGCCGTTGTAAGCAAATGAAAACGCTGGGGCTCAGAGCAGGCGGCCCTGGCCGCGCGAAACCGCATCGGCCTGCATCGCGGCGCGCTGCCGGTCCATGAAGTCGCGCAGCGTATCGATGCCGCGCAGGCGCAGGATGGTATTGCGCACCGCGGCCTCGACCAGCACGGCCAAGTTGCGCCCGGCCGCCACCTGGATCTTGACCATGTGGATCGGCAGGCCCAGCACGTCCAGGTATTGCGAATCGAGCGGCAGCCGCTCGAACTCGCCGTCGTTGCGGCGCACCAACTGCACCACCAGTTTGATCTTCATCTTCCGGCGCACCGCGGTCTCACCGAAGATGGTCTTGATGTCGAGCAGGCCCAGGCCGCGCACTTCAAGCAGGTTCTGCAGCAGCGGCGGGCAGCGGCCTTCGATGAAATCCGGCCCCAGGCGCACGAAGTCCACGGCATCGTCGGCCACCAGCCCGTGGCCGCGCGAGATCAATTCCAGGCCCAGTTCGCTCTTGCCCAGGCCAGATTCGCCCATGATCAGCACGCCCATGCCCAGGATGTCGAGGAAGACCCCGTGCATGGTCACGCGCGGCGCGGAAATGCGCGACAGATACAGGCGCAGGTGGTCGATCACCGCGGCCGACGACACCGGCGTGGTGAACAGCGGCGTGGACGAGCGCGTGCAGCGCAGTTCCAGGTCGGGCGGCGGCTCCATGCCGTCGGCGATCACCAGGAAGGGCGGCTCCAGCAGGATCAGCTCGCCCATCTGGCGCTTGCGGGTCTCATCGTCCAGCCGCTGGTAATAAGTGATCTCGGGTTTGCCGAGCACCTGGATGCGGTTGGGGTGGATCAGGTTCAGGTGGCCCACCAGGTCGGCGGCGGAGGTGGCTTCGCGGGCGAACTCCACGTCGAAGGCGCGGTCCGCGCCTTCCAGGCCGGCCACCCAAGAGAGTTTGATGTCGGCTGCGTTGTCGTCGAAGATGGACTGGGAGGTGACGCCGGTGAGTTCCATGCGGTATGACTGGTGGGGCGGTTTGCGAAGCGCCTGGCGCCTGCCCGGTCTGGTGCCGGCCCGCCTGGGGGATCAGGGGATCAGGGATGCCATGCGATCAGCAGCTGATGGACGGCATCGGGCGTCGGCAGCGTGGCCAGTCCTTCGCGCATGTCGCGGTCGGAAAGCAGTTGCGCGATTTCTGACAGGATTTCCAGATGCTGCTGCGTAGCCTGTTCGGGCACCAGCAGGAAGATCAGCAGCGATACCGGCTTGCCATCCGGCGATTCGAACGGAATCGGCTCGGCCAGGCGCATGAAGGCGGCCAGCGGCTGCTTCAGGCCCTTGATGCGGCCGTGCGGGATCGCCACGCCTGCGCCCAGGCCGGTGGACCCCAGCGACTCGCGCGCGAACAGGTTGTCCGTCACGATGGCGCGCGCCACACCATGGTTGTTCTCGAAGAGGAGCCCGGCCTGCTCGAACACACGCTTCTTGCTGGTGACGCTGACGTCCAGGGTGATGTTGCCGGGTGGCAGCAATTTGGCCAAACGATTCATGGGCGATGCGCAGGATTTCAGTTAGCGGGCAGATCGTTCCGCCGGGCAGTGGGCTGGCTCCGGGCTGCCGTTGGCCTGGCCGGAGGCGTCCGGCCCATTATAGAGCAGCGACTACCCCTGTATTGTGCAGCGCAGCGGGGCAAGCCGGTGCAGAACGATACATGGTGATGCAATCGTGCCTCCGGGCCGGGAGCCGGCGCACCGATGCGGGGCGCGGCCAGGATTCCCTCTCTTTGTATGGCGCAGCATACACCTTGGCGCAGCGCTTGCGAACACTCTTGCCCATTCGGGTGAAAAGCGTTGGCTCCGGCGCCACAGCCGGGCCGCACCGCCAGTGCGGGCGCGGCATGCCGGCGGCAACCCGGAACGCGAGGGCGCAAAAAAGCCGCGCTTCGTGGCGCGGCTTGCCTGTTCAATCCTGATTCAGCAGCCCGCTGCGGGGCTGCCGGGCACGGTCATTGCTGCATTTGCGCTGCGGCCATCTGGTACTTGACCGCTTCGCGGTCGTGGCCTTGCACGCGATCCTTGTAGCGGATCACCTGACGGTCCAGCTTGTCGACGAGTGCGTCGATCGCTGCATATAGGTCTTCGTGATGCGCCTCGACAAAGATGTCCTTGCCCTTGAGATGTAGATTGATTTCCGCGTACTGACGCCGGTCCTTTTCCTTGTGGTTGTCGACAGAGAGCAGCACGCTAACGCCAATGACCTGATCGAAATGCCTGACGATTCGCTCCAGCTTCGTTTCCACGTACTCACGCAGAGGGGGCGTGATGTCCAGGTGGTGTCCACTGATCTTGAAGTTCATAGCGCTTCTCCTTCTGAAAGAGCCTCACCAGGCAGGCGGTGGGCTCGGCTACAAAGACTTGCGGAGATTGACTGCGGGGATCTTCAGGGCTTCGCGATACTTGGCAACAGTGCGGCGCGCAACAACAAAGCCTTGCTCACCCAGCAGTTCGGCAATGCGACTGTCGGAAAGGGGATTCCTAGGGTCTTCGGCTCCTATCAGTTGCTTGATCAAGGCGCGGATGGCCGTTGATGAAGCCGCGCCACCGGTTTCGGTGGACACGTGGCTGCCGAAGAAGTACTTCAGTTCGAAAGTACCCATCGGCGTTGCCATATATTTATTGGTCGTCACCCGGGAGATGGTTGACTCGTGTAAACCCAGTGTATCGGCAATCTCCCGCAAAACCAAGGGGCGCATGGCGATTTCGCCGTGACTGAAAAAGTTCTTTTGACGCTCGACAATGGCCTGCGAGACACGCAGGATTGTGTCGAACCTTTGCTGGATGTTCTTGATCAGCCAGCGCGCCTCCTGCAGCTTCTGCTGCAGCCCGGCCGTGCCGGACTCACCCTTCGCGCCACGCAGGATTTGCGCATACATATCGTTGATGCGCAGCCTCGGCATCACATCCGGATTGAGTTGCGCGATCCAGCCGCCGCCACCCTTGCGCACGAACACGTCCGGCACCACGAAGTCGGCTTCCGGACGGCTGTATGCATGGCCAGGGTAGGGCGCCAGCGAGCGGATCAGTTCGTGTGCGGACTTCAGTGCCACTTCATCGACCTGCAGCGCTTTCTTCAGCCGCGTGTAGTCGCGTACTGCGAGCAACTCCAGGTGGTTGGTAACGATGTTCAGCGCCAGTTCGCGCTGCGGGTGCGTCAGGCGCCGCAACTGCAGGGCCAGGCATTCGGCGGCGTTGCGCGCGCCCACGCCGGGCGGGTCGAAGCTCTGCAGCAGCGTGAGGATGGCGTGGACTTCGTCGATCTCGAATTCGAGTTCTTCCGGCAACTCCGTGCAGATCTCTTCAAGCGACGCGCTCAGGTAGCCATCGTCGTCGAGCGATTCGATCAGGAAGATGGCCAGGCCCTTGTCGCGCGCCGAGATCTTCAGCGGCGTGAGCTGTTCCATCAGGTACTCGCGCAGCGTGGGCTCGGCTTCGCGCAGCTGCATCGGCGTTTTTTCGTCCTCGTCGCCCTGAGGGCGGCGGGCAAAGTCGTCCAGGCTCCAGTCGCCGCTGCCATAGTCGTCGCCGTTGCCGCTGTCGCCATAGCTGTCATCGTCACCCGCGCCGTCGGCGCGGGCCTCGCCATTGCCCTGGGGCTCTGCCGGGGCGGGCGCCGGTGCGCTCTGCAGGTTGACCGAGCCATCGGCCGCCACGCGCAGCGGGCTTTCGATCCAGTCGTTCTCGCGCTCGAGCAGCGGGTTTTCCGTCAGCGCCTGTTCGACCTCTTGCTGCAGTTCCAGCGTGGAGAGCTGCAGCAGCCGGATCGACTGCTGCAGTTGCGGGGTCAGGGCCAGATGCTGGGAAAGACGGAGCTGTAGCGACGGTTTCATGCGAGCTATTCTATGCGCATCTTTCCGTTGTTGGAACGGAAATTGCTATCGCTTTTGCGGTCCGATCGCCGCTGGCTGTGGGAGGGCCCACGCGCGCGCGAAGAGGCCTGCCGCCCCGGGCAGGCCGCTAAATCACATGCGGAAGTTCTCGCCCAGGTAGACGCGCCGCACTGCGTCATTGGCGATGATTTCTTCGGGCTGGCCCGCGGCCAGCACCGTGCCTTCGCTGATGATGTAGGCGTGGTCGCAGATGCCGAGCGTCTCGCGCACGTTGTGGTCGGTGATCAGCACGCCGATATTGCGTGCCTTGAGGAAGCTGACGATGCGCTGGATCTCGCCCACGGCGATCGGGTCCACGCCGGCGAAGGGCTCGTCCAGCAGGATGAAGCGCGGTGACGACGCCAGCGCGCGCGCGATTTCCACGCGGCGGCGCTCGCCGCCCGACAGCGACAGCGCCGGGTTGTTGCGCAGGTGCGCGATCTGCAGGTCGTCGAGCAGCGAATCCAGGCGGCGCTCAATCTCGGTCTTGGGCAGTGGCTTGCCGTTGCTCACCTGAAGCTCCAGTACCGCGCGGATGTTCTCTTCGACGTTGAGCTTGCGGAACACCGAGGCTTCCTGCGGCAGGTACGACAGCCCCATGCGCGCGCGCTCGTGGATCGGCAGGCCGCTGATGTGGTCGCCGTCGAGCACGATATCGCCTTCGTCCAGCGCCACCAGGCCCACGATCATGTAGAACGAGGTGGTCTTGCCCGCGCCGTTAGGCCCGAGCAGGCCGACCACCTCGCCGCTCTTCACGTCGAGCGAGACGTCCTTGACCACCGTGCGCGAGCCATAGCGCTTCTTCAGGTGGCGCACGACCAGCGTGCTGCCGCCGGGAAGGACGGTGGAGGCTTCGACGGAAGGCTTGTCGGCGATGGTTGCGGTATCGGTCATTGGCACAGTCTGGCGTTCAGGCGTTTCTGGCGCGGGCAGGCAAGCCGGCGCCAGGCGTCAGGGTTTGTTGGCAGGCGCGGGCGCCGGCTTCAGGTCCAGCGGCGAGCCGATGTTGCCCGTGGCGCCGGTCTTCTGGTCCTGGCGCGGCGACAGCACCGCGCGCACGCGGCCGGACGGATTGGCGGCGGCGGCGTCGCCACTGCCGCCGCCGGCGGCCGTGTAGAACTCCTTGCGGCTGTCGTAGGTCAGCACCGCGCCGCGGATCTCGTCGACCTGCTTGGCGCCCTGCAGGCGCGCCATGCGGGCATTGCCGATCAGCTTGGAGTACTCCTGCTTGCCGTCGTACTCGATGCGGTCGCCCCAGCCGTCGATGTATTCGTCGACGCCTTCGCGCTTCTGCCGGATGTAGGCCTGCTTGCCCGGCTTGGCGGTGGCCACCGCGAACTGGTAGCCCTCGGGGTCGGTGCGCAGTTCGGCAGCGTCGGACTTCAGGATCATGGTGCCCTTGGTCAGCACCACGTTGCCGGTCAGCGTATAGATCTGCTTGACGTCGTCGTAGCTGGCGTTGTCCGCCTCCAGCACCATCGGCTTGTCGCGGTCCGCGCGCTCGGCCAGGGCGGGCTGGGCCAGCAGGCCGAAGGCCAGGGCCAGGGCGAGCAGGGCCGGGGCGGTGCGTTGACGGGACGATGTCGTCAGGGAAGCAGTCATGTTGGCAGGGGTTGCTTGAGGGCGTCTGGGTACGTTGGTGCGGGTTGGCGCGGCCCCCGGGCCGGGGCTCAGGACCCCGGCGCGCGGCCCGGGGTCGGCCCGGTGATGATGGTGCCGCGTACATTGCCGAGCAATTGTACTTCGCGCGTGACGTTGTTGAAGATCAGGCCGTTGGCGGTCATCACCGACGGGCCGCGCGTCAGCTTGACCGGCTTGTCGGTCTTGACGATGTCGTCATTGACCAGCAGCTGGAAATAACTGGATGCGGCGGTCAGCTGCGGGTCCTTGGACACGTCCACGCCCTGCTGGCGCATGACAAAGCCGTTGCCGTACAGGT
Source organism: Cupriavidus sp. GW821-FHT07C08 (assembly GCF_059419025.1). Lineage (NCBI taxonomy): Bacteria > Pseudomonadati > Pseudomonadota > Betaproteobacteria > Burkholderiales > Burkholderiaceae > Cupriavidus > Cupriavidus sp. GW821-FHT07C08. Next base: position 121,540 of record NZ_JBWKQZ010000012.1, on the reverse strand, counting down.
CGATCACCGAGCCCTCGGCGTTCATGCGGCCCATATCGGCGCGGGCGGTGACCGGCGGGCGGTCCGGCTCGTACGCGCGCATGGCGGGCCGGGTCACTTCGTAGGTCTGGTCGTCCTCGAAATGGACCATGCGCTCGCCGGTGAAGCGGATCTTGGTGCTGCCGTCCTGCGCCAGCTCGGTGGCCGAGAAGCGGTCCATGAAGTAATCAGGCTCATGCTTCTTGGTGCTTTGCGCGGCCAGGTCTTCCTTGGGGGAGTTGATCTGGACCAGCCAGAACGTGCTGCCCGCCACGAAGGCCATCAGCAGCAGCGGCAGCAGCCGCATGACGATGCCGCTGAGGGAGGCGAGGAGTGCCTGCATGGTGTCCTTGGCGTTGTGCCGGTTGTGCCGGGCCCGCGCCCGCTCAGATGACCTTGGCGCGGGTCAGGTCGTGGATATGCAGCGCGCCGGTCAGGCGGCCGTCGTCGTCCACCACCAGCAGCTGGTTGATGCGGTTGGCTTCCATCACCTGCACCGCTTCGACGGCGAGCTGGTTCTCGTTGACCACGTGCGGGTTGCGGTGCATGACCTCGCCGATGGGCACGGTCTTCCAGTCGCGCGGGGTTTCCAGCAGGCGGCGCAGGTCGCCGTCGGTGAAGACGCCGATGGCGTGTCCGTCCGGGTCCACCACGGCGGTCATGGCCATGCCCTTGCGGGTGATTTCCATCAGCGCCTGGGCCAGCGGCGTGTTCTCGCGCACCTCGGGCACGGCGTTGCCGGTGCGCATCACGTCGCGCACATGGGTCAGCAGCTTGCGCCCGAGCGCGCCGCCGGGGTGCGAGCGGGCGAAGTCTTCCTCACCAAAGCCGCGCGCATCGAGCACCGCCACCGCCAGCGCATCGCCGAGCGCCAGCGCCGCGGTGGTGCTGGCCGTCGGCGCCAGGTTCAGCGGGCAGGCTTCTTTCTCGACCGCCGCGTCCAGGTGGACGTCGGCCAGCTTGGCCAGGTTGGAGTCGGGGTTGCCGGTGACCGAGATCAGCCGCGCGCCAATGCGCTTGACGATCGGGATGATCGACAGCAGCTCGCCGGTCTCGCCAGAATTGGAGAAGGCGATCAGCACGTCGTCGCGCGTGACCATGCCCAGGTCGCCGTGGCTGGCCTCGGCCGGGTGCACAAAGAACGCCGGCGTGCCGGTAGAGGCCAGCGTGGCCGCGACCTTGCGTCCGATATGGCCGGACTTGCCGATGCCTGAGACAACCACGCGCCCGGTGCATTGCAGGATCAGCAGCACGGCACGGGCAAAGTCGCCGTTCAGGCGTCCGGAAAGTGCGGAAACCGCATCGGCTTCGGTCTGGAGAGTGTCGCGGGCGAGCCTGAGTGCTCGATCCGCATCGAAATTAGCTATCATGGCGACGAAGTATACCAACGAATGCGATGGCGCCTGGCCCGACCCATGGCGCACGTCGTGCTTGCCGTGCTCGCCGTATTTTGCCGGCAGGGTGCCCGTGCCGGGTCGGACGCGCGCCTGGCCGGTCACCCAGACCCCCTGATGCATTCTCCGCTGGAACTGACCCTGGTGCTGCTGGCCGCCGCCGTCTTCGGCGTGGTCGCATTCCGCATGCTGCAGCTGCCGCCGATGCTGGGCTACCTGGCCGTCGGCATCCTGATCGGCCCGCATGCGCTGGGGCTGGCCAGCGACACCGCGCAGACCAAGTACCTGGCCGAATTCGGCGTGGTCTTCCTGATGTTCTCGATCGGGCTGGAGTTCAACCTGACCAAGCTGCGCTCGATGAAGCGGCTGGTGTTCGGCCTGGGCGGCTCGCAGGTGGTGCTGTCGATGCTGGCGGTGGTGCCGGCCAGCTGGGCTTTCAACTGGCTGTTCCCGCTGTCCTGGCAGGCGTCGGTGGCGCTGGGCGGGGCGCTGGCGATGTCTTCCACCGCGATCGTCTCCAAGATGCTGTCCGAGCGCATGGAGCTGGAAAGCGAGCAGGGCCGCAATATCATCAGCATCCTGCTGTTCCAGGATCTGGCGGTGGTGCCGCTGCTGATCGTGATCCCGGCGCTGTCGCGCGATCCGGGCGACCTGATGGTGGCGCTGGGCCTGGCCACGGTCAAGATCGTGGTGGCCCTGGGCGCCATCTTCTTCCTTGGCCAGCGCCTGATGAGCCGCTGGTTCCACGTGGTGGCGGCGCGCCGTTCGCAGGAACTGTTCATGCTGAACCTGCTGCTGGTGACGCTGGGCATGGCGGCGCTGACCGAGCGGCTGGGCCTGTCGATGGCGCTGGGCGCCTTCATGGCGGGCATGCTGATCTCCGAGACGCCCTACCGCCACCAGGTGGAAGAGGACATCAAGCCGTTCCGCGACGTGCTGCTGGGGCTGTTCTTCGTCACCATCGGCATGCTGCTCAATATCCGCGTGGTGCTGGACCACGTGTGGCTGGTGCTGGCGCTGCTGGTAGTGCCGGTGCTGTTCAAGCTGGTGCTGATCGCGGTGCTGGCGCGGGTCTTCGGCTCGCGCCAGGGGGTGGCCATCCGCACCGGGCTGGGGCTGGCGCAGGCCGGCGAATTCGGTTTCGTGCTGCTGAACCAGATCGACGGCCTGAACCTGGTCGACCCGGTGCTGATCCAGGTGATCCTGGCGTCGATGCTGCTGTCGATGCTGGCCGCGCCATTCCTGATCCAGTACAGCGACGCCATCGTGCTGCGCTTTGCCGCCAACGAATGGCTGATGCAGTCGCTGAACATGACCCGCATCGCCGCGCAGAGCCTGCAGACCGAGAAGCACGCCATCATCTGCGGCTTCGGCCGCAGCGGGCAGAACCTGGCGCACATGCTGGAGCGCGAGGGCATCAACTACGTGGCGCTGGACCTGGACCCCGACCGCGTGCGCGAGGCCGCCGCGGCCGGCGATACCGTGGTCTACGGCGACGCGGGCCGGCGCGAGGCGCTGATCGCCGCCGGCATCCACCGCGCTGCCGCCCTGATCGTCACCTATGCCAACACGCCGTCGGCGCTCAAGGTGCTGCACCACGTGCAGGAACTGGCGCCGGCGCTGCCGGTGATCGTGCGCACGGTGGATGACTCAGAGCTCGACACGCTGCAGAAGGCCGGCGCCACCGAGGTGGTGCCCGAGATCATCGAGGGCAGCCTGATGCTGGCTTCGCACGCGCTGGTGCTGCTTGGCGTGCCGATGCGGCATGTGCTGCGCGGTGTGCAGGAGGCGCGCGACGCGCGCTACAGCCTGCTGCGCGGCTACTTCCACGGCCGCGACGATGAGGAGGACATGGTCGAGCGCGATTCGGTGCGGCTGCACTCCGTGTCGCTCGGGCCGCAATCCACGGCGGTGGGGCGGCGCCTTGGCGTGCTGGGGCTGGAGCGCATCGGCGTGGAAGTGACCGCGGTGCGCCGGCGCGGCATCCGCGCCTTCGACCCGGAGCCCGAGACCGTGCTGGAACCGGGCGATATCGTGGTGCTGCGCGGCCCACCCGAGGCGCTGGAAGCGGCAGAGACGCGCATCCTGAACGGCTGAGCCGGGCCGCCGGATGCGTCAGTGCGGACGCGCCTCGACCCAGGATTCCGGCAGGTTGTCGAGCACGGCGCGTGCGTCCAGCGAGCGGATCGGCACGCTGGTATCGGCCGGGATGCGGCCCTCGCCCTGCAGCATCAGGTAGCGCAGGCAGCACACACGCAGGAAGGACGAGAAATTGCCCGCCACCGCCTCGCTGCCGCGATGTTCGGTCAGTTCATCGTGCAGGCGCGTGATCAGCTGGTTGACGGTCATGTCGTCGCGCCGCGCCAGTTCTTCCAGCACTTCCCAGAACAGGCTCTCCAGCCGGATGCTGGTGGCCACGCCATGCAGGCGCAGCGAGCGCGACTGGCTTTGGTACGACGCCGGATTGGCGCGGATAAAGATTTCACACATGGTTGCTCCCGTGCGGGCGGCGCGGCCGGCGGTCATGTGCACGGCTCGCCGCAGGGGGCGGGCCGTGCCTTCACGCGTGGGGGCGCCGCGTGCGGAAAGCTCTAATGTACGATCCGCGTGCCCAGCACGGCAAGGAACTGCGCCAGCCAGGCCGGATGCGCGGGCCAGGCCGGGGCGGTGACGAGGTTGCCGTCGGTATGGGCCTGGTCGACGGGAATATCGGCATAGATGCCGCCAGCCAGCTTCACCTCGGGCGCGCAGGCCGGGTAGGCGGAGCAGGTCTTGCCTTCGAGCACGCCTGCCGCGGCCAGCAGCTGGGCGCCGTGGCAGACCGCGGCGATCGGCTTGTCCGCCTGGGCGAAGTGGCGCACGATCTCCAGCACGCGCGCGTTCAGGCGCAGGTATTCCGGGGCGCGGCCGCCGGGGATGACCAGTGCGTCGTAACTGGCGGGGTCGATCTCGGCAAAGGTCGCGTTGAGGGTGAAGTTGTGGCCGCGCTTCTCGGTGTAGGTCTGGTCGCCCTCGAAGTCATGGATGGCGGTGGCGCAGGCGTCGCCCGCCTGCTTGTCCGGGCAGGCGGCGTGGACGGTGTGGCCGACCATCTGCAGTGCCTGGAACGGCACCATGGTTTCGTAGTCTTCGGCGTAGTCGCCCACCAGCATCAGAATCTTTTTTGCCATCGCGGTCTCCTGTATGGTTACGGGTGTCCGGCGGGTGCCGGACTCGGCAGCCCGGCCCCTTGGCTAGCCAACCGGGCCGGCAGGGCCATTGTGCTGGCCGCCCCGGTGGCGCGGGTGGTAACTGGTTACCGCGCCGGCGGCAACCCCTGCCGCGACCCACTGCGACCCATTTTTGACTGGCGCGCCACGCTGCGCGCCTACCGTTTCCAGACCCCTATGGCAGATTCCATCATCCAGTCCCCCGAGCTCGGCGACGTCACCGGCTACCTGCGCGAGCGCATCCGCACCGTGCCGGACTGGCCCATGCCGGGCGTGATGTTCCGCGACATCACCCCGCTGCTGCAGAACCCCAAGACGCTGCGCGTGCTGATCGATGTCTTCGTGCACCGCTACATGGATGCGCAGCTCGACCTGGTGGCGGGCATCGACGCGCGCGGCTTTATCCTGGGAGCGATCGTCGCGTATGAGCTGAACCTGGGCTTCGTGCCGATCCGCAAGAAGGGCAAGCTGCCGTTCCAGACCGTGGCCGAGGAGTACGAGCTGGAATACGGCAGCGCCACCGTCGAGATCCATGCCGACGCCTGCAAGGCCGGCGACCGCGTGCTGCTGGTCGACGACCTGATCGCCACCGGCGGCACCATGATGGCCGGGCGCAAGCTGCTGGAGCGCCTGGGCGCGACGGTGGTGGAGGGCGCCGCCATCGTCGACCTGCCCGAGCTGGGCGGCTCGAAGCTGCTGCAGGACGGCGGGCTGCCGCTGTTTACCGTGTGCAAGTTTGAAGGTCACTGAGCCACGCTGACCGGCCCGCAAGATTTCCACGCAAGGAGACCCCATGCCTGACCTGCTGCTGTTCCTGCTGACTTCGATTGCCGTGACTGTGGCCCCGGGGCCCGACAACCTGCAGGTGCTGGCGCGCGGCATGGCGCAGGGCCGGCGCGCCGGGCTGGTGGCGGCACTGGGCTTTTCGGTCGGGTGCCTGTTCCACACCGTGATCGCGGCGGTGGGGCTGGCCGCGGTGCTGCGCTCGTCGCCGCTGGCGTTCCAGCTGATCAAGTACGCGGGCGCGGCCTACCTGATCTGGATCGGCATCCAGGCGCTGCGCGCAAAGGGCGGGCTGGCGCAGGGCGGTGATGTCGATGCGGTGCCGCTGGGGCGAGTGTTCCGCCAGAGCGTGCTTGGCAACATCATGAATCCCAAGGTGACGCTGTTCTTCCTGGTGTTCCTGCCGCAGTTCGTGCGCGCCGATGCCACGCACCCGGGGCTGCAGTTCCTGCTGCTTGGCGTGGTCTTCATGCTGCAGACGGCGGTGGTGTTCTCGCTGTTCGGGCTGTGCGCCGGCTGGCTCGGCGCCTGGCTGCGCCGCCGCCCGGCCACCGGCCGCTGGCTGGACCGCGCCGCCGGGGCGATCTTCGTCGGGCTGGGGATCAAGGTCGCGCTGCCCTGAGCGCCGCCGCTGGCGCACACCCGGGCACTGTGCCGCCGGTGTTGCCCGTTGCCCGCACGCCGCACCCGTGCCGTTGCCGCTGTCGGGTGGCGGGCGCATAATGCCCCATTGACAACTACACGATGACCGGGCCGAGCCTCCAGGGTTTTGTCGGCACTGGTCACACAAAGGCGCACCATGGGCGTACTCCTTCACCTGCTATCAGGCGTTGCCCTGCTCGTCTGGGGCACCAACATCGTCAAGGTCGGCATCCTGCGCGTCTACGGCGCTAACCTGCGCCATGTCCTGTCGACCAGCGTCTCCAACCGCTTCACCGCCTTCCTCGCCGGGCTCGGCGTCACCGGCCTGGTCCAGAGCAGCAACGCCACCGCGGTCATCGTCAGCTCCTTCGTCGGCCAGGGCCTGATCGCCGTGGCCCCGGCGCTGGCCATCATGCTCGGTGCCAACGTCGGCACCGCGCTGATGGTGCAGGTGTTCTCGCTGGACCTGTCCTGGCTGTCGCCGCTGCTGATCTTTGTCGGTGTGATCTGCCACCTGACCTGGAAGGGCAGCAAGCCCGGCCACGTCGGCCGCGTGCTGATCGGCCTGGGGCTGATCACGCTGGCGCTGGAATTGATCTCCATCGCCACCCGTCCCGTGGTGCAGGCCGCCGGCGTCAAGGTGCTGTTCGCCTCGCTGACCGGCGACTCGGGGCTGGACATGCTGGTCGGCGCCTTCCTGACCATCCTGTGCTATTCCAGCCTGGCCGTGGTGCTGTTCTGCGGCGCGCTGGCCTCGGCCGGCGTGGTGTCGATCCACGTGGCGCTGGCGCTGGTGCTGGGGGCCAACCTGGGCTCGGGCATCTCGGCGCTGCTGACCACCTCGGGCAACAACCAGCCGGGCAAGCGCGTGACGCTGGGCAACCTGCTGTCGCGCCTGCTGGGCTGCCTGGTGGCGCTGCCGCTGCTAGGCCAGGCCGAAGAGCTGCTGGCGCTGCTGGACCATGACCCGCAACGGCTGATCGTCAATTTCCACCTGCTGTTCAACGTCGCGCTGGCGGTGCTGCTGCTGGGCGCCACCGCGCCGCTGGCGCGCCTGTGCGAGAAGGTGCTGCCCGGGCGCAACACCGGCGACAGCCAGGTCACGCCGCGCCACCTCGATGCCGCCGCGCTGACCACGCCCACGCTGGCGCTGGCCAACGCCGCGCGCGAAGTGCTGCGCATCGGCGACCGCGTCGAGCAGATGCTGGACAACATGCTGCGCGTGCTGCGCACCAACGACGCCAAGCTGGCAGACGCCACCTGCCGCATCGATAACGAGGTGGACGACCTCTACACCGCGATCAAGCTCTACCTGACCCGCATCAGCCTGGAGGCGCTGGACGAGCGCGACGGCCAGCGCTGGACCGAGATCATCTCGCTCACCATCAACCTGGAACACGCGGGCGACATCATCGAGCGCATCCTGCTCGATACCAAGGACAAGAAGATCGCCCACAACCTGATGTTCTCCGAGGCGGGCATGCAGGAGATCGCAGAGATGCACGCGCGCCTGGTCGCCAACCTGCGGCTGGGCCTGTCGGTGTTTCTCAACGGCGACCTCAAGAGCGCGCAGGCGCTGATGGCCGAGAAAGCGAACTTTCGCGAGCTGGAGCGCAAGTACGCGCGCACCCACCTGCAGCGCGTGGCGGTGCAGACCGCCGAGAGCATCGAGACCAGCTCATTGCATCTGGATGTGATCAGCGAACTGAAGCGCCTGAATTCGCTGTTCTGTGCGACGGCTTATCCGGTGCTGGAGCAGGCCGGCGTGCTCAATCGCAGCCGGATGAAGGAAGACGATGTGCCGGCGGTGCCGAGGGTGCAGGCGGCGCAGCACTAAGCCTTCGCTAGAGCTTGTAGCCAAACTTGCGCAACAGCGCCTTGCGCTCGGCCACATCGGCATCGGTCTCGATCCCCAGCGGCGAGGCGCCATCGATCACCCCCACCACGCCGCGCCCGGCATCGGTCTGGGCAATGATCACCTCGGTCGGGTTGGCCGTCGCGCAGAAGATGCGGCAGACCTCCGGCACCGCCCGCACCGCGGTCAGCACGTTGACCGGAAAGAACCCGTCGCCGAGGAAGATCAGGAAGGTATGCCCGGCGCCGATGGCGCGGGCGTTCTCGCAGGCCAGGTCGATCAGGTCTTCATCTGTGCCCGACCAGCGCACCAGGCGCTTGCCCGAGGCCTCGCAGAACGCCAGTCCGAAGAGGATGCCGGGCACCGTGCCGACCAGCGCCTCGTGCAGGTCTTCCACGGTCTTGATGAAGTGCGAATGGCCGAAGATGAAGTTGGTGGCTTCCGGCTTGGTGACCGGTACGACCGACAGTTCCATGGCAGGCTCCCGAATGGCCGCAGGGCTTGCCGCCATCGGGTTCATGGTAGGGCGCGGGGTGGCGAATGCAAGCCGCGCGGCGCCGCCGGCCTGCACCCGCCTGCACGCGCTTATGCGCCCTTATGCGCGCTTGAGCAGCGGCGCCAGGTACTTGCCGGTAAAGCTGGCCTTGCTCCTGGCGACATCCTCCGGCGTGCCGCGCGCGATCACCTGGCCGCCACCGGCGCCGCCTTCCGGCCCCATGTCGATCAGCCAGTCCGCGGTCTTGATGACATCGAGGTTGTGCTCGATGATGACCACGGTATTGCCCTGGTCGCGCAGCTTGTGGATGACCTTGAGCAGCAGTTCGATGTCGTGGAAGTGCAGCCCGGTGGTGGGCTCGTCCAGGATATAGAGCGTGCGCCCCGTATCGCGCTTGGACAGTTCCAGCGACAGCTTGACGCGCTGCGCCTCGCCGCCCGACAGCGTGGTCGCCGACTGGCCCAGGCGGATATAGCCCAGGCCCACGTCCAGCAGCGTCTGCAGCTTGCGCCGCACCACCGGCACGGCGCTGAAGAACTCGTGCGCCTGTTCGACGGTCAGGTCCAGCACCTCGGAGATGTTCTTGCCCTTGTACAGGACTTCCAGCGTCTCGCGGTTGTAGCGCTTGCCGTGGCAGACGTCGCACGGCACATAGACGTCGGGCAGGAAGTGCATCTCGACCTTGAGCACGCCGTCGCCCTGGCAGGACTCGCAGCGCCCGCCCTTGACATTGAACGAGAAGCGGCCCGGATCGTAGCCGCGCTCCTTGGCCGACGGCACGCCGGCGAACAGTTCGCGGATCGGCGTGAACAGGCCCGTATAGGTGGCCGGGTTCGAACGCGGCGTGCGGCCGATCGGGCTCTGGTCGACGTTGATGACCTTGTCGAAATGCTCCAGTCCCTCGATGCGGTCGTGCGGCGCCGGCTCCGGCGTTGAACCGTACAGGTGGCGCGCCACCGCGTGGTAGAGCGTGTCGTTGATCAGCGTCGACTTGCCCGAGCCGGACACGCCGGTGATGCAGGTCAGCAGGCCCACCGGCACCTCGGCGGTGACGTTGCGCAGGTTGTTGCCGGTGGCGTTGACGATGCGCAGCAGGCGCTCATCGTCGGGCGCGGCGCGTTCCTTCGGCACCTCGATGCGGCGCTGGCCGGACAGGTACTGCCCGGTCAGCGATGCCGGCGACTCCTCGATCTGCCGCGGCGTGCCCTCGGCCACGATCATGCCGCCGTGCACGCCGGCGCCCGGGCCGATGTCGACCACGTAGTCGCAGGCGCGGATCATGTCCTCGTCATGCTCGACCACCAGCACCGAGTTGCCGATGTCGCGCAGGTGCTTGAGCGTGCCGATCAGGCGGTCGTTGTCGCGCTGGTGCAGGCCAATCGAGGGTTCGTCCAGCACATACATCACGCCGGTCAGGCCCGAGCCGATCTGCGACGCCAGCCGGATGCGCTGGGCCTCGCCGCCCGACAGCGTATCGGCGCTGCGCTCCAGCGACAGGTAGTCCAGCCCGACGTTGTTCAGGAAGTTCAGCCGCGCCGAGATCTCCTTGATGATCTTGTCGCCGATCTCGCGCTTGGCGCCGTGCATGTCCAGCGTCAGGAAGTAGGTCAGCGCGTCGCGCAGCGGCCAGCCGTTGATCTCGAAGATCGCGCGTGCCTGCTCGCCCTCGCCCAGCTTGACGTGGCGCGCCTCGGTGCGCAGGCGGGTGCCGTGGCAGGCGGGGCAGGGCTGGTTGTTCTGGTACTTGGCCAGTTCCTCGCGCACGGCAACCGAATCGGTCTCGCGGTAGCGGCGCTCCAGGTTGGGGATGATCCCTTCGAACACATGCTCGCGCACGGTGGTGCGGCCGCGCTCGTTGATATAGGTGAACGGGATCTCCTGCTCGCCCGAGCCGTGCAGCACCGACTGCTGCACGTTTTCCGGCAGCTCCTCGAACGGCGTCTCGGTGTCGAAGTCGTAGTACGCCGCCAGGCCTTGCAGCATCTGGAAATAGAACTGGTTGCGGCGGTCCCAGCCCTTGATCGCGCCCGAGGCCAGCGACAGGTTGGGGAAGGCCACCACGCGCTTGGGGTCGAAGAAGGTGATCTGGCCCAGCCCGTCGCAGCTCGGGCAGGCGCCCATCGGGTTGTTGAACGAGAACAGCCGCGGCTCCAGCTCCTGCAGCGAATACGAGCAGATCGGGCAGGCAAACTTGGAGCTGAACATATGCTCCTTGCCGCTGTCGAGTTCCAGCGCAAGCGCGCGGCCATCGGCCAGGCGCAACGCGGTCTCGAACGACTCGGCCAGGCGCTGCTTGATGTCGGCGCGCACCTTGACGCGGTCCACCACCACTTCAATGGTGTGCTTCTCGGTCTTCTTCAGTTTCGGCAGCGCATCGACCTCATAGACCTTGGCCTCGGCCTCATGCGCGGTGCCGCCGCCCGAGCGGATGCGAAAGCGCACGAAGCCCTGCGCCTGCATGCTGTCGAACAGGTCCGAGTGCTCGCCCTTGCGGTCGGCCACCACCGGCGCCAGGATCATCAGCTTGGTGTCTTCCGGCAGTGCCAGCGCGGCGTCCACCATCTGCGACACGCTCTGCGCCTGCAGCGGCAGGTTGTGGTCGGGGCAGTAGGGCGTGCCGGCGCGGGCGTACAGCAGGCGCAGGTAGTCGTGGATCTCGGTGACGGTGCCGACCGTGGAGCGCGGGTTGTGGCTGGTGGCCTTCTGCTCGATCGAGATCGCCGGCGACAGGCCTTCGATCAGGTCCACGTCCGGCTTTTCCATCAGCTGCAGGAACTGGCGGGCATAGGCGGACAGCGATTCCACGTAGCGGCGCTGGCCCTCGGCATAGAGCGTGTCGAAGGCGAGCGAGGACTTGCCCGAGCCCGACAGGCCGGTGATCACGATCAGCCGGTTGCGCGGCAGGTCGAGATTGATGTTCTTCAGGTTGTGGGTACGCGCCCCACGGATCTTGATTTCTTCCATATGCCGAAAAGTCGTCGCCAGACAGGCCGCCCTGCCGGGGTTGGCAAGACTGTCTGAAGGAATCGCAAAACCCAGAAACAAGTACCGTATTTGGCACTTCCGACCGCTGGCGACGGCCGGAATGCGCGCCCGGGCACACGCCCGGGGGCCAACTGGCATGGCCAGGTGACCCGGGAAGCGCGAAGGAGCAAACCTGTTAATATACCCAACTTCGGTTTCCGGGGTGGCCCGCGCCATGCAGGCGCCCGGCGAAGCCGCCGCCGGCCCCGGGTTCCGGGCGGCAACTTCCCCCCGCGATCCCGATCGAAACTGCCGTTGCGATGCACCGGCAGCCAGCCTGACAGATTCCACGATCCCACGATCGCAATGCCGTCGATCCAGTCTTCTTCCCCGGGTGCGGGTACCGCTGACGCATCCCAGGCCCCCGCCCGCGAACGCATGACCCGCGCCGAGCTGCGCGCCGCCGTGTCGCTGGCCAGCATCTTCGCGCTGCGCATGCTGGGCCTGTTCCTGATCCTGCCCGTCTTTGCCGAATACGCGCACAGCCTGCCCGACGGGCACGACGCCCAGCGCGTGGGCCTGGCCATGGGCATCTATGGCCTGATGCAGGCATTCCTGCACATCCCGCTGGGCTGGTTGTCCGACCGCATCGGGCGCAAGCCGGTGATGGTGGCCGGGCTGCTGCTGTTCATCGCCGGCGGGCTGGTGGCCGCCTTCTCCGACACGCTCAGCGGCATCATCGCCGGCCGCGCGCTGCAGGGCATGGGCGCGATCTCCGCGGCCATCACCGCCTGCATCGCCGACCTGACGCGCGAGCGCCATCGCACCAAGGCGATGGCAATGGTGGGCGGCAGCATCGGCCTGACCTTCGCGCTGTCGCTGGTGATCGCCTCGCCGCTGCTGCACAGCATCGGCATGTCCGGCATCTTCGGACTGATGTCGGTGCTGGGGGTGGTGGCCATCGGCGTGACGCTGTTCCTGGTGCCGACCCCGCCGCCGCCGCATCCGGTGCGCCTGCCGTTCCGCAAGGTGCTGCTCAACCCCGACCTGGCGCGCCTGAACGTCGGCGTGCTGGCGCTGCACGCGTCCCAGGTGGCCATGTTCATGGTGGTGCCCGCCATGCTGGCCGATGCCGGCATGCCGCTGGACCAGCACTGGAAGGTCTACCTGCCGGTGGTGCTGGTGTCCTTCGTGCTGATGCTGGGCCCGATGATGGCGGCCGAGCGCTACGGCCGCGTGCGCCCGGTGCTGCTGGGCGCGGTCGCGCTGATGACCGCGGTGCAGCTGCTGTTTGCCGCGGTGCACGGGCTGTGGGCCATCGTCGGCGTCCTGCTGCTCTTCTTCGTCGCGTTCAACGTGCTGGAGGCGATGCAGCCATCGCTGGTGTCGCGCTACGCCGCGGCCGCGCGCGGGGCGGCGCTGGGCGTCTACAACACCACGCAGGCGCTGGGCCTGTTCCTGGGCGGCGCGGCCGGTGGCTGGCTGCTCAAGCACGAGGGGCGCAGCGCCGTGTTCGTCGGTTGCGCGGTGGTGCTGTTGCTCTGGCTTATAATCGCCTGGAGCATGAAGGCGCCGCCGGCGCGCGGGCAGGAAGCTGCACCGGCAACGCCGGCCTGATCCGCATCAAATCGTAAAGAATCCGGCCTGGAAAAGGCCTAGCATGATCGCGCCACCCGACGTCTGGCCGGGGGCGCGATGTTCGTTTACGTCACCGCAGTATCGCGTCACACTACATCCGCTTTACCGTCATCGTATTGCCACGCTTTTCAACACAGCGCGTGGCTTTTGGAGAACATTCACATGGCATCGGTCAACAAAGTCATTCTCGTCGGCAACCTCGGCGCAGACCCGGAAACCCGCTACCTGCCCAGCGGCGACGCCGTGACCAATATCCGCCTGGCGACCACCGATCGCTACAAGGACAAGCAGAGCGGCGAGATGAAGGAGGCCACCGAATGGCACCGCGTCTCGTTCTTCGGCAAGATCGCCGAAATCGCCGGCCAGTACCTGCGCAAGGGATCGTCGGTCTACATTGAAGGCCGCATCCGCACCCGCAAGTGGCAGGACCAGTCGGGCCAGGACAAGTACTCCACTGAAATCGTTGCCGACCAGATGCAGATGCTGGGTTCGCGCCAGGGTGGCGGCGGCGGTGGCGGTGACGAAGGCGGCTACGGTGGCGGCGCAGGGGGCGGCGGTGGCTACAGCCGCGAAGCGTCGGGCGGCGGCTACGGCGGTGGCGCCCGCGGCGGCCAGGGCGGTGCCCAGGGTGGCGGCCAGAGCGGTGGCGCGGCACGCCGGCCGCAGCAGCCGGCCTCGAATGGTTTCGAGGATATGGACGACGATATTCCGTTCTAGACCCTACTTTGTTGTTTTTTGTTGATAAAAGCCCGCAGGCACCGAGTCTGCGGGCTTTTTCTTTACCCACACATTATTTTGTGGTCTAGTGGAGGTACGCCTCAACTACTACTTGATCAAAACGGTGGGTAAATGACGAGATTCGTTGCGAAGCGGGTCATGTTCCGGAACGGAGAGCGCCACTCTGTTCTTAGCAGGCCAGGCGCTCTGCCTGTCCACGAAGTAACCCTGTACCTCGCGGGATACCGCAAACGCGGCCGAGCTGCCAATACGATTCATGGCGTCTGCGGTGTCTTGGCGTTGCTGTATCGCGAGCTGACCGCGGCGGGCATCGATTTGCTACAGCGGTTGCGGGAGGGGCAATTCTTGACGATCCCCGAGCTCAACCGATTGGCCGATGCTGCTCAGTATTGGGCGGACGACCTCTCGGATGAAGACGCGGACGAGCGGCGCGGCGCGACCGTCGTTGACATCAAGCGAATCCGAATGCGCCGCAAAGCGGCTGTCGAAGAGCGTAAGGCGGTCGATGTAGCGACCCAGGCCTCCCGACTCCGGTACATGGCCGACTATCTGGAGTTCCTGGTCACTTATGTGAGCGCAGCGCTGGCTACGGCCTTGCGAGAAAAGCTCGTGCGCGAAAGTGCCGACGCGCTCAAAGCGTTTCGTGCTCAGGTGCCCCGAGTTCCCAAGCGAGCGAAGCTTGGTGCCAGAGAGGGGCTTTCAAAGGAGGACCAGGACCGGCTCCTCAAAGTGATTCATCCCGATTCTCCGGACAACCCGTGGACGGATGACTTCGTCCGTCGGAGGAACTGGCTGATTGTTGTGCTCTTGCTTGCGACTGGCATGCGTCGCAGCGAACTGCTCGGCATACAGATTCGTGATCTCGACCAACGCTTGCCCAAGCTGCGCATCATTCGCCGAGCGGATGCGAAAGAAGATCCCCGTCGCGATCAGCCAAACACCAAGACCAACGACAGAGAGCTAGAACTGCGGCCGGCAATTATGCGGGCCGTTTGGAGCTACATCCAAAACGAGAGAAGGAAGATCAAGGCTGCACGCAAGTATCCGCAGCTTATCGTCGGGGATGAGGGTTTCCCATTATCTTCGAAAAGCATCGACAAGTTGTTCGTGGAGCTGCGCCAGGCTTGCCCAGGCCTGCCCGTCAGTCTGACCAGTCATGTGATGCGTCACACCTGGAACGAACGCTTCTCCGAGCAGGCTGAATTGATGGGGCTAACAGAGACTGTCGAAGAGAAGGCCCGGAACGAACAACAAGGGTGGGCCGATAACTCGAAGTCTGCTGCCACCTATACCCGCCGTCACACTAGCCGAAAAGGGCGAGAGCTGTCTCTGAAACTCCAAGAACAACTTGAACAAAAAGATGACACAGACCGCTGAACTTCGCTCGTCCACTGCTGTTGTAGTTCCATTGCCCGAGCGCGTATTCACGCGAAGCGGAAGCAGTTTCGACCCGAGGGGAGACCTCTGGGAGTGGGCTGACGGCCCGTTCAATGCACGAGTCGACTTTGGTCGGTACAGCGATGGCTTCGAAGTGTTCGTTCCGTCCCTAAAGAACGCTCTTCTTCCGTTCGTAAAAGGCCATTCGTCTTCGCATGTTATTAACCTCCACAGCGCATTCGTCCATTTCGTGGAAGCGATGCCAACGTGCCCGGATCGCGCGATTGGGGTCCAGCACATTGCCAACTATGCAGCCAATTTGGGCACTCACGAAATTGGACGCCTCGGGACGCTCAATGGCCTACTACAGAAGTGGGTTGAACTTGGTTTGTCCGGTGTCGAGCCGGAATGCGCTAACTACTTGTTGGAGCGAAAGAAGCCAGGAAACAAGAAAGGCGACGCGGTCAGGACGCGCAATCCGGTCGAAGGCCCTCTGAGCGAGGAGGAATACACCGCACTGCACTCCGCGGTGAACGCTGCCTATGGGCGCGGAGACTTACCGTTGTGGACGCTTTTGCTTACCAGGTTGCTCTTGGCGTGCGGGGGGCGCATTTCTCAATTCGCCTCGCTGAAGCTCTGTGACTTTGACAGTAGTACGTTGGTGCTCAACCTTCCGCAGGCCAAAACGGGCCAGAAAAATGCGCGAGTTAGCTTCCTCTCTTTCGATATCAGCCGGCAAACGGCGCAGCTCATAATCGAATACAAGGATGGCTTGCTGGCCGAGGGCTACGATGATAATTCGGCCTTTTTCCCCGAAGACTTGGTCATGCCAAAAGGTCCACGCAAACAGCTTCGTGGCAGCAGCGACATGTTCTACGGGCACTGCACTCCCCCCAACCTTTCGAGGTGTTTCAAGGCTCTCTTGAAGGATATCGCGCCGCCAACTTCCCGGCTCGACTTCGCGCCGACGCCACTGACGCCGAAGAGATTTCGATACACCTTTGGTACTCGGCTGGCGGAGGAAGGTGCGAGCAAAGTGGTCATCGCAAATCGTATGGGGCATGTAGACCTGCAGCAGGTCGAAGTGTACGTCGCAGCCTCGCCGAGGATTGTTGAGAATATTGACAAGACTATGGGAGAGTTGCTGGCACCGCTCGCCCAGGCATTTAAGGGCAAGGTCGTACTCGACGAGCAGCACTCCACGCATCAAGGTGCGCCCGGAAGCCGAATCATTGATTTCAGGGTGTCCAAAGACCCGGTTGGTAGCTGCGCTGGCAAAGGAAAAAACTGTGCCTTCAACAAGCCGGTTGCCTGCTACGCGTGCTTCCGGTTCGAGCCCTGGCTTGACGGTCCGCACGAGAAGGTGCTTGTACGCTTGGAGGCCGACCGGGAGCGGTGGGCAGCCGACGAAAGGATGGCTGCGGTGAACGATGAGCCTATCCGAGCGGTCAAGGAAGTGATCGCACTTTGCGACCAGATTTTGCAACAGCGGACGGAACAAAATTCGGAGGCTGCAACGTGAGCGCCCCAGTCCTCAGCTTCACACCTCGGGCCGAGCTGGAGCCCTTGGCCAACCTTGAGGCATTCGTGGCCCTTTGTAAGGGCTCTGACGTGCTGAACGCCAAGGCTCAGTTCGAAAAGAACGTCTGGGATATCGGCTATCTGAAGGGGCAGAACAAGGTGAACCGCGCTGTTTTCAGCACCTTGGAGGCTGCCCGCGAAAATAAGCCCGAGCCGGCCTTGCCACTGCCATTCCTGGACTTTGCGAAAGCGGCCCTTGTCTATCTTCATGATAAGCGTCCGGTTGAATCCCAAGCTCAGCGCATCGCCGCGCTTCGATGCCTGGAAGCTGCATTGCGCGAGTCAACCAAAGGTTCGCGCCCGACGGCTGTCGATGAAATGGTGCTGGACAGCGCGGTTGAACTTGCCAAGCGGCAGGTATCGCCCTCTGTAGCCTACCGGACCGCAGGTCAGCTTGAATACATCGCCGAGTTCATGCGGTCGAAAGGGTTCATTCGTCTTCGCCAACGATGGGCGCATGGTGTCAAAAAGCCAAAAGAAGGAGGATCGCGCATATCAAAGGAGGCATTGACCGCGCGCCAGGAGAAACTGCCTTCCGCCGCCACTCTCCGTGCGCTTGGAGCGATCTTTCATGATGCCATCGAACCTTCCGATGTCTTGGTCTCGAGCGTGACGGGACTGATGCTTTGCGCACCTGAGCGCATCAATGAGGTGATTCGCCTTCGGCGCAACTGCCTTGTCGAGGGCGAAGGTGAATACCGTGGGAAGCTGGGACTACGGTGGTCGGGGTCAAAGGGGGCGGAGAACACCACGAAGTGGCTCCCCACGGAAATGGTATCAATCGCACGTAAGGCGGTAGCAAACATCACCCAGGTTACAACGCCAGCCCAGAAGTTGGCGGCCTGGTACTCGGAGAACCCTACGAAGCTGTACCTGCACGAGGGGGCCGTTCATCTCCGCGACAAGAGGGTCCTCACGCTGGAGGAAATCGGTCTCATCCTGTGGGGCGATGAAACGGCTAGTGCGCCAGCCAACACATGGGCAACAGCGACAGCCAAGCTGGCCAAGCAGTCGCTCGACAGACGCCGAGTTGGCTATCTCTTCGAGGACGTCGAGCGGGCTGTCATTGCCATGCTGCCCGAAACCTTTCCCTACATGCCCGGTGACTTAGGCCTACTGTGCAGTGAGTCCATGGCCTTGATGCGAACAAACGAGATGCATTCGGTGAGGGCGACGTACCTGTGCATGTTCAGTTGCGTGGATTACAACGTTATTACGAATCAGTTCGGGGCTCGTGAGGGGCGGCGGTCAATTTTTGAACGGTTCAGCTACACCGAGGACGACGGCTCTCCCATTGAGCTCAAAAGCCATAGCCTGCGTCACTACTTGAACATGCTTGCGCAGACCGGTGGCTTGAGCAGTACCGAAATTGCCATCTTCTCTGGTCGAAAAGATGTGCAGCAGAACCGTGCTTACGATCATATGACCTCGGATGAGGTGCAGGCACCTATCAGTCAGGCCTTGAAGGACGGATTCACATCAGAACTGGAACCGGTGTTCGGCGCGGGGCGGAGACTGGTCACACGCAGCGAGTTCAAAAGCCTAGGGCTGACTGCCGCACATACGACGGAATACGGCTGGTGTGAGCACGACTTCGCGAGCGAGCCATGCCATGTGCACCGCGACTGCCTCAACTGCGAAGAGCAAGAGTGCATAAAAGGCGAAGCGCACAAGGAAGAAAATCTCCGCGCCCTTAAGAGCGAGACTGAGGACCTATTGAGGGTTGCCCGGGAAGCCCTAAGCGACGAAGAGTATGGCGCTGATGCGTGGGTCGCACACCAGCAACTTACGCTGGATCGGGCCAATTCTCTACTGTCGATTCTGGAAGATCCAGCGGTGCCCATTGGTACGCGAATTCGTCTGGATGTGAGTAGTGCCTCGCTAATCACAGACGACAATGTTCGTCCCGTCAGGTTTGTTCAGACTACACGGCAAAAGGCTATTGCATGAAAAAGGACCGGGCGCAGAACCTAACCGCTGAGCGTATTGCCGTAGTTCTTGATACTTTGGACGCATGGACAGGCAAACTCACGTGGGATCTCTTGCTGGATGCAGTGAAGGAATCCACGGGTTCCCGATACTCCCGGTTCACGTTCGCCGAATACCCGGAGATTGCCAACGCTTTCTCGCTCAAGAAGGACGCATTGCGCGGTACGTTGCCGCGAGCGCGTGGTGTGCCTCGAGACGAACGGCTTCGTGCCGCGCTGGCACAAGCAGAGCGCTACAAGGCGAAGGCAAAGCGGCTCGAAGCGGAGAACCAGCTCCTGACCGAGCAGTTTGTGACATGGGCGCTGAACGCCGAACGCAAAGGTGTGACAATGGACATGCTTAATGCACCGCTTCCGAAGCCGAAGCGGGACCGCTCGAAGGGAGAGAATTGATGGCGAGCGGGCAGCAAATCGCTGAGGAGAACGTCCAGCGGTTCACAACATGGGCTGCGTCAAAAACAGAGGCTGACTTCCGGGATATGGTGGTCCGTGGCGTTCTGTCCCGGACCGAGATCGCGGCGGAGTGCGGTTTCGCTAAGTCGGCGCTTGCGCAGAATCCACGGATTCGAGAGGCGCTCAAAAAGCTAGAGTCAGACCTCCGTGAGCGAGGAGTTCTACCACGACTTGCGGGTGGAGACGACGTCGTTGCGTCATCGCCTCCATCCCGAGCTGGTGATTCCGCCCGCTCCGCTAGGGACGCTGAGCGTCTCTCTCGCCTGGAACAGGAAAACGCAAGCCTGAGAGCGGAGAATGCCGAGCTCAAGCGATTGCTTGCCCGCTACACAGTGCTACAGGAAGCCTTGGCCGAGACCGGGAGGCTTCCCCGGTGACCGTGGCTAATGATGTGACCTTGCGCGTGACTGCGGTCCGATCGCAGAACCCCCGAGGCTTCGGGGGCGCGATCTTCACTGGCGTACCTGTAAACGCCTCAGGTTCTGTTCTGAGTGCCTGCACCTATGTCGTAGTCAAGGCAACGGCGTCGACGCTTGGCGACGCACAGGTAGAGCGGGGCCAATGGTGGACAGTGACGGGGCCTGTCACGGAAAGAAGGTCTGTCGTCGACGGCTTCGAGTTGCTCGAACAGCAGATTGAAGCGGATAGCGCTTGTCTGGCCCGACCATCGGGCGAACATATCGTTACCTACATTGCCGAGAGTCCAGCTTTTGATGGCATTGGGTCTGTCAAGGCCCGTCGATTGTGGGAGCGGTTCGGTGAGGAACTGTATGACCTGTTGGACGCCGGCGAAGCCAAGGCGTTTGACGATGTGCTGACAGATGTCGCGGCCAAACGCTTGGTCGAAGCTTGGACCGTCGAGGGGAAGTCTCGCACTCTGCAGTGGCTGCAAGCACAGGGCTTTGACGTTCGAATCGGCAGAAAGATACTACGGTTCTTTGGCGATGAGGCGCAGCAACGCATTGAAGAGGACCCCTATCGTCTGCTTTCATTTGCGGCTGGATGGTTGGAAGTCGACCGTCTGGCGATGAATCGTTTCGGCGTGAGGGCGGAAGATCCCAGACGGCTTCGCGGGGCCGTGGAGGAGGCCTGCTATCGTACCTTCGCGAAGGGTCACACAGTGCTGCTCGAGACGGAGTTGGTGCGTCAGGTGGGGCCATTGTTAGGGCAGGCTCCGAAGGGAATGCGATGGACAGACTTGCTTGCCTTGGCCGTCACCGAAGGTATCGCCAACGGCAGCGTTGTACGCACAGAGCACGGTCTCCAGCCTTTCGGCGCGCTTGTGATGGAACGGCAGGTTGCCAAGACCATACAGGAACGGCTGATCGTCAGTGACCAACAGTTGATGTCACCGTTTAGCGTTGACCGGCTCATTGCGGCGGGCGAGTTGGAGGACGCTATTGAGCTCAACGTCGAACAGCGGAGCGCAATTCATTTGGCGGCGAAGCTTCCGTTCGTATGCATTACAGGCGGCGCCGGTGTGGGGAAGACCACGGTCCTAAGATCGCTGTACCGGCTCTACGACAAAGCAGGTGTCAGAATCCTACAGGTCGCCCTTGCCGGCCGAGCCGCCAAACGCATGCAAGAGGCAACGGCTCGACCTGGGGCCACCATCGCGAGCTTCCTGAAGGCCATAAATGTTGCGACCTTCGAAGGCCCAACGGTCCTCGTCATCGACGAATCGAGCATGGTCGATATCGTCTCAATGAGCAACATTTGCCAGGCTCTGCCGAGCCATGTGCGTCTGGTGTTGGTCGGCGATCCTCACCAACTTATGCCGGTAGGGCCCGGACTCGTCCTGCATTGCGTCATGCAGTTGCCTTCGAGTCCCATGGTCGAATTGAAGACGGTGAAGCGCTATGGGGGTGAAATTGCTGCGGTGGCAGAAGCTGTTCGCGCCGGACAATGGCGTCCCATGTCCACCGACGATACTGGTGCGGTTGCCTTCATCCCTTGTGAGGAGGCGTCGATCGCTGATTTGATCGTGGAGTTGTACGCATTGGACACCGCCAACACCCAAGTGCTGGCCCCTTTGCGCAACGGGCATGCGGGAACTCGGGCTCTCAATCGGCTGTGCCAACAGCGGTTCACCGGCCACCAACCGGCGATTACACGTTGGAACGCTGAATTCGAGCAGACCGAGCATTGCGGGCTAAATGTCGGCGACGCCGTGCTTTGCACGCGTAACCTCTGGGACAAAGGCCTACAAAACGGATCACTCGGCCGGATCGTGGAGTTGGTGGCGCAGTCAGGTGAGACAGAAGATTCGGCCTCTATCTTGGCTTGGATCGACTGGGACGACGGCGTTCGACGCCCGCTTACTGCGGACATGCTGGAAGACATTGAGCTGGGCTTTGCCATAACGATCCACAAGGCACAAGGATCTCAATGGCAGCGCGTCATCATTCCTATTACCAAGTCTCGGCTGTTGGATCGCACGTTGCTTTACACAGCCATCACGCGCGCTCAGACCCAGGTCATCTTGGTAGGGGACGTAGAGGCGGCTCGCAGCGCAGTCCTGGCTCCGCCCAAAGCCAGAAGCCGCAAGGTAGCTTTGGATCTTGCTCTCCGGCATTTCCTTGTCGCTGATGGGCAAAGGGTTGCGGGGTATGGGGGCGCCTTAGCCCCCATGCAAGCTTAGGGCGGCTATCATTAGGCGGCGGTGGTATGCGGCTGACGACCGTTGATAACAGGGGTGCTTGGTCGCTCCTTGCAAGCCAACTCGAGGCTGCAATTGGCTACCCACAAATGGTGTGTCGCGAGCCCTTCAGCGCTGATTTGAGGCGCCCACACATCGTTGTACCAACAAAACCGCAGGTCCAATGTCCTGCAAAGCCTTTTACTCACTCACATCGAGCGGTCTACCCACAGTTTTTAGTGGGCATAACCGTTCTGAGATTGTGTAAGGAAAATCTGTAAAGAAGACCCCGCCTTCGTGCGGGGTTTTTTCTTTTCTATCAGTACCTTATGGGGCGGTGGGGCAGTGTAAAGATACCGGGGTATGTTGCGCACAGCGAATAAATCTTTGTCAGGAAGCGTGACCGTCAACTTTCGAGTTGGCGTTCGAGACCGTGCGCGATCCTGATTCATCAGGCTCGTGGTCCCGAAGCTGCTGGCATTGATTCGGCCCCGAAGCGGGTGAAGCTTTGAAGTCACCAGAAATAGCCGTACGTGACACAGAAAAGTCGTAAACATTGCCTACGGTGGTTCGGACGCGCTGGCCGGGAGACAGCCCATGCACGCCCGATTCCATGTGGTGATCGTTCGCCACCCAGACGGAGAGCGATTGCCAATCCTGCTCGATGCGAGCAGGCAGCCCATTGGCTGGATCAACGCCTACGCGATCCAGCGCCTTCGCCCTCGGCTGGCGGCCAACAGCCTGGCCAAGTCGCTGCATATCCTGGGCTTCCTATGGTCGTGGGCGGCGAAACAACCATTCTCGCTGCAGGAGCGCCTGAACACCGGTGAAGGCCTCTCTCCAGACGAGATCGTGAGTCAGCTTTACCCGTGGCTGCGGCGTAGCTTCCAGGGACACCCGAAGGTGCACAAGCTGGTGGTTTCGCCCAGCACGGTTGCGCAGCGATTGCAGGTCGTCGCCCGATTCATTAGCTGGCATCTTGAATGCGCCATGGCGCGTTGGTCACCCGGGAGCGCGGAGTTGCGCGACATCAGGGACAGGCTGAAGATAATCGAGCGCGCGTTTGCCCACGCAGGGCGCGCTCGCGTCGCGTCGCCACAGCACGCGAGGCCGCTGTCCGAGGAAGAAGTCACTCGGCTCTTGATGGTGTGTCGCCCCGGCAGTGATAAGAATCCATGGAAGCGGCCCTATCAGGAGCGCAACTACCTCATCGTGCTGATGTTGCTGCTGCTGGGGCTGCGGCGAGGGGAGTTACTCAAGCTGAGAGTGGGAGATTGCTTGCTGTCGCGCAGGATTCCAGAGGTACGAATCGAGCGATCTCCAGATGACGCAAGAGACCCCAGGCGCAGCGAGCCCCAGGTCAAGACAGATTCGCGACAGCTACCTTGTGACGCCTCCCTTGCCCGGCTTCTCAATGCCTACATCTGCCAGACCCGCCGCGAAATTGCAGGCGCGGACAAAACGCCCTTCCTGTTCCTGAGCCGAGATGGAAAGCCCATGAGTCTGGCACGCGTCAACGGCGTACTGGGCCAGGTCGGGGCGATGGATCCGGAATTCCGCGATCTGCATCCCCACTCTCTGCGCAGCACGTGTGCCACCAGCTTCCGGGCACAAGGTCTGCGAAACGGTCTGGACGAGGACAGAATCGAGAAACACATGATGTACTTCTTCGGTTGGCGGTCGTCGGATTCGCTCAGACCCTACGTGGCGGAGGCCATCCGCAGGGAGTCATGCGAGCTCAGCCTTGGCTATCAGTCTTTGCTCTTTGCGTGTCAGACCGCGGAGACTGGCAATGACCAATGGTGAGATCAATTGTGCGATTGAGACATTGCTGAGCAGACACCGGCTCGCGCTGTTGCCAAACCATGTCATTGATCGAGACGGCCGTCGCATGGACATGACTAGCGCGCGATGGAAGTTCAATGTACCGACCGCGCATGCGACATTCGATTGGGCGAAGCATTCTGATGGCAATGTCATCGTGGGCTACGCCGTGCGAAGGTGGGCAGCAATGCTGCTGACCCAGCAATCTGGGACGAGCGTTGTAAACGCTCTGAAGACAGTCGTTGGCGCGCTGCGAGGTAGAACTTGTGACGCGGACACTGGGGATGGCGCGCTGCGGCAACATTGGGAATTGCTGTCGTCCATTGAGCACGCTGACGATCTGCAGGATGCGCTGCGTCGGCACCTGATGAAGTCGATTCAAGTTCTACGTGCCCGTAAGGCGATGGATGGCTTTTACTTGCTGCGAAGCTGGTATCTCTGGTCGGCGGAAATGCTGGAGTGCCTAGGCTTCGATGAGGAGTTCGCACTGGATCTGGACGACACGCCGGTTGCGGCGCGGTACTCACGCCTGGCCGTGGAGCTGGAAGACGAAGAGTGCGGTCCGCTATGGGATACAGAGGTGACAGTTCTGCGGCGTGCATTGGCAGAAGATCGTTCGCCGGCGCGGTCACACGTGATGCAGCGCGCTGCTGTAGCGCTAAGCTTGGCCTACGGTCGCAATCCGTCGAACTTCTGTCTCTTGAGAGAGACGGATCTGTCGAATCGGCTTGCCGGCTTCAATGTGCCGCCACAATGGGTGCTGTCCATTCCCAGAATCAAGAAGCGGGGGCAGAGGGTCCGTCAGCAGTTTGTTGAAGAGCGGGTGAGTGATGAACTTCTCGTCATGCTGCAGGATCTCCTTGCCATGAATCAAGGGATTGACTGTGGTGGATACCCGCGGCCGCTCTTTATGCGAGCCGACGCCGATGCCTGGAGAGCAGGGACAGGTGTGGACGAGTACGCGTACCACATGACGGTCAAGGAGTTCTTGTGGCTCATACGGAAGTTTGCAACCCGGATGGCCATCGTCTCTCCTAGGACAGCAGCTGAGCTTCGCCTTAGTTCGCGCCGGTTGAGGTACACGTTTGCGACGACGATGGTGGAGCTTGGCGTCTCCAAGACGGTTCTCGCCACGATGCTTGATCACTCTGATACGCAGCATGTGCGTGTCTACTACGCATTGAAGGGGAGGCGGCTGACACGCATCCTGGATCAAGCGGCTGCGATACGGCTTGGCCCCCTCATGAAGCTGTTCAAGGGGACGCCCATTGGAACAAGCCAGGCGGAAACCGGAAAGGTGAGCCCGGACAAGAAGATCCGCTTCGTGGGCGACATGAACGCGGTGCCACCGGTGGAAATTGGGGCATGTGGGCAGCCACGGAGTTGCTCGCTGGATCCTCCGTTCTCCTGCTACCTGTGCCCAAAGTTCCAGCCCTATGTGGAGGCAGACCATCAGGCCGTACTGGTCGAGTTGATTCGTGGGCGAGAGGCCCGTCGCAGCCGGCTCGGCATGCGCCTATCGGTCCAGATGGATGACGTGATCTACGCCGTGGCGGAAGTTGTGCAACTCGTTGCTGGCTATGGAAAGCGGAACGGCAAGCAGACGTAAGACCATGGCGGCCGTTGGCCGCATTGGCGATCGCGCAGGAGAGAACTGGCTTGAGAGCCGCGAAAGACTAATCGCTGCGGCAAAGGCGTCCTCGCCCTTCGGCGACGTCGAATGGGATGCCGCGGTCTGGGACGTCTCAGTCGCCTATCAACATCGCACCCGCGGGTACAAAGCACGCGCGCTGCGTCTTCCGTTCACCCAACACAGGCGTAGAGGCTGGGGTGTGGGAGATCCTATACCCGCCCCCTTCTCCGACGTGATCAAGGCGCTCGTTTGCGTGCGTCACCAGAAGCGAGGGCAGTCGGCAGGCAGTCATAGCGTGTTCATTCGCGCTGCGCGTTACGTGTTCGAGGCCACGCGAAAAGCGGGGCATGACGTCGGTGAATTGCGAAAGGACGATCTGGACCGGGCAGCGGCCATGGTGTTCCGCCGTGAGCGGGAGACGTCGGCATACAAGGTTATTGGTCATATGGAAGAGTTGGCCGATGCCTTGGATCGGCACCGACTCTGCCGGGTAAGGCTGGATTGGCGATGCCGACGGAAGTCGCGGCCCCAGTCGCTGACACCGGACAGGATCGGCGATCGGCCCACTGAGGTCTCGGACCGGCTCCCGAGTGAGGAAGCCATCCGTGCCCTCGGGAAGCTCTATCAGACGATTCCGAAAGGGGAATCTGCCGATGACTCAACCCGTGCTGATCGGATACTGATTCTGATTGCCACGATCATGGTTTGTACTGGCCTTCGGATCGGGGAGATGCTCACGCTACCGGTCAAGCCGATCACCATCTCTAGGGATGGAAGTAGGAACCTGCGCTATGCCAGGTTGAAGGGGCGTGCCGACGACGTGGCGGTGCTGTGGCATCTTAAGCCGTTGCTCTCAGAGACAGTGGAGCTGGTGGAGGCCGCGGTTGCGGAACTGCGAGAGGTCACAGCCGGGGCGCGCCGGGTAGCACTTCTGGCCAATCGCCATGGTTTGCTTCTGCGGGGGAAATCCATACCTGAGATGCTAAATGGCCACGACATACGGGCCGTGCTGGGGCTGAAAAGCCGGAACATTGCTCAGTTCCTGAAGTCGCGCGAGATTCCCTTCGAGATCGTGAATCGGGGACTTCTCATTGGCCGAGATGCGCTGTGCAAAGGCATCGCGAAAGACCACTGGTTCGGGCCGTTGATACCTGGGCCCGCAGGCAAAGGGCTCGAGCTCCACGAGTCGTTGTGCGTGGTCTATGCAAACCAGATACACCGAGGGACGCACACCACGCTGACGTATGCGGCCAGGCCCGTGACCGATCAGAATGTTCACGACTTCTTGACTGGACGAGCCGGTTCCCGATCCGTATTCGACCGCTATGAATTCCGCGGAGAGGATGGTCTGGCATTGCGGGCTCGATCCCACGGGTTCCGCCACTTCCTGAATCATCTGCTAGATGAAGGTGGGGCCCCGGACCTTGTGCAAACCAAATGGTTTGGCCGCCATCACGCCGCGGACACCAAGAGTTACCAGCACCTCACCTCTGCTCAACGGGCTGCGCAGGTCGTGCAAGATGTGCTTGATGGCCGGGTTGGCGGGCAGATTGGTGAGATCGCAAAGGCGCTGCCTCGTGAAGTCGCGCGCACCTTCCTTACTGCACGCATCCAGGCAGTTCACGACGTTGGGCCAGGGCTATGTATCCACGACTTCCAGATGTCGCCGTGCGAGCGTCATCTCCAATGCACGGCGAACTGCAACGACTACGTCTGGATCCAGGCGGATGAGGCGAAAGCGCAAGAGCTAAAAAGGCAGGCTGCAGTTGCGTATCTCAGCCTTCATGCAGTGAAGGTTCGCGCCCGGTCGCAATCCCTGACGCAGGCCGATTGGTATCGGCACTTGATGACCAGATACCAGCAGCTGATGAAGCAGCTGGCGACG
This sequence comes from Cupriavidus sp. GW821-FHT07C08, assembly GCF_059419025.1. Lineage (NCBI taxonomy): Bacteria > Pseudomonadati > Pseudomonadota > Betaproteobacteria > Burkholderiales > Burkholderiaceae > Cupriavidus > Cupriavidus sp. GW821-FHT07C08. The sequence continues at coordinate 94,424 of NZ_JBWKQZ010000012.1, read as the reverse complement.
CAGGGCTTCCATGAAGCCGACCTTGTGCGATACCTGAAGCAGGAGCATCGAAATGCCGACTAGCATCCGCGCGAACGCGAAGATTAGTGAGCGCAAGAAAGCGGGAATCATCGCTGAGCTTGAGCGCTGGCAGAACCGGGAGCTTGGCACCACGCTGACCTGGGAGCGTATTGAAGCGTACTCCGGATATACGCGGCAGGCGCTGAGTCGCCATCCGGAAATCGTGCATGCCTATCGAGAAGCGAAGCGCGCTCTGGCCGATGGCGCCCGCCCATCGCGGTCCCGGACGCACAGCGATGAACTCGCCTACCTGGATCGAACGGTTGCGAGCCTGCGGGCAAGGATCTGCTGGTACGAAGAGCTCGAGACGCAGTGGTTACAGCGGTGGCAGCGCATTGCCTTCCATTGCCTCCAGCGAGGCTTAAGCATCGAAGATCTGGATGTTCCGCTCGACCCCTTGAACCGAAAGGGGTAGAAAAAATTGAGATGGTGATGAAGAGGGTTCGTGGCGCCATCCGGCGCCTACCGAGCCAAAGCATCGGGCAGCTTGATCTCGAAAGAGATATGAAAACAGTGAGTATTCGATGCGCACGCGTCCCCAAAGCTGCGGCACACTATCCATACCCAAGCGCATAGCGCATCGACCCCGGCGGCAAGCTCTGCCCGACAATCTTGACGCTTCATCGACCACGAAGACCTGACTGTGGCTCGTGGACAGCGTTACCGGCGAATGTTTACGCCGTTCCGCAATAGAACCGTTCTGACTTACACCTCGCTTTAGCATCACCCCGAAAGCCCGCTACGCGGGCTTTTTTGCGCCCGCATTCTGCGCGCAAACCGCATTTCCTCATGCGCACACATTCGTATGCGGATGTGCGGCCACACCCTATATTTTGCATTCTTAATTTGTATGCAAAACGGAGGGTGGTGCGTGAAGGTGGGGAACACAAGGCGCAGTCACGCCATGGCGCTTGCGGGCGTGCTGGCGGGGGCGAGCTGCGGCGTTGCGCAGCAGGCGCAGGCGCAATCAGTATCGACTTCCATATCGGTCTACGGCCTGATCGACACCATGGTCCGATACTCGGACAACAACCGCGGGGATCAGCGCCTGGCTGAACTGAGCGAGGGCTATTTCAGCGGCTCGCGCTGGGGCGTGCGCGGCAATGAGGCGCTGGGTGCGGGATGGTCGGCGCTGTTCAATCTGGAAAGCGGCTTCGACCTGGCTACGGGCACTTCGCTGCAAGGCACCGCGGCGTCGAACTACAGACAGGTTGGCACGCAGGGTACGGGCCGGCTGTTCGGCCGGCAGTCTTACCTGGGGATCGAGCACCAGGCGTGGGGGAGGCTCACGTTCGGCCGCCAGTTCACCACGGCCTATGACGGGAGCTTCCGCTTCCAGCCCTATGGCCATCCCAATCTCGATGCGGTGGCCATCCTCAACGGCTATACCGGTCCGCGGCAAGACAACATGGCGAAGTACGCGGGCAAGTGGGGCGCGTTCTCGGCAGCGGCGCACTACACCTTCGGCGAAGTGCCGGGCGATGCGGCGGCCAGCAGCAGCCGGGGGCTGGCGCTGGCCTGGACCACGGCACGGATCGACGTGGGTGCCTTGTTCCAGAGCACCAATGCCCTGGCGACCGAAGAGAAGCGCACGATCTGGGGCATCGGCGGCAGCAGCCAGCTGGGGCGCGTCAAGCTGGCGCTCGGCTACCTGGACAACCGCTACCACCTGAGCCCGACCCGCAACCATGTGCTGACCGGCGGCGCCACGGTGCAGGCAACGCCCGCGCTGGCGCTGTCGCTGGGGGTCGGCTATGACCGGCAGACCGCCGCCAGCGGCCACCGGCTGATGCTGACGAGCGTGGCTGAGTACAGCTTGTCCAGACGCACCAGCGTCTACGCGGAAGCCGATTTCAACCGCATCAGCGGCAGCTATGCGCTGCCCGCCTTCATGGGCGTGCGTGGCAACAAGTTCGGCGGCGGCGTCGGCCTGCGCCATCGCTTGTAAAGCCGGAGCGCCGTCGTGATTTCGAGAAGACAGTTCCTTGCCGCGGCGCTGGCCGTGCCGGCATTGCCGGGGATGCGGGCGCGCGCGGACAGCGGCGCCGCGGCATGGCCGCGCCATCCGGTGCGGCTGGTGGTGACCTTCCCGCCGGGCGGGTCCAGCGACATCGTGGCGCGGCTGCTGGCACCGGTGCTGCAGGAAAAGCTGGGACAGCCGTTCGTGACCGACAACCGCCCGGGGGCGGGATCGACAATTGGCGCGGCAGCGGTCGCCGCGGCACCCAATGACGGCTACACGCTGCTGATGTCGAACTCGGCGGCGCTGAGCATCTCGCCGTTCCTGCTCAGGCGGCCCGCCTACGACCCGGTACGCAGCTTCACGCACGTGCATTACATCGGCGCGGTGCCGACGATCTTTGCCGTGCATCCGTCGGTGCCGGCGCGCAACCTGGCGGAGCTGGCGGCGTGGATCCGCGCGCAGCGCGACCCGGTGCCGTTCGGCAGTGGCGGCGCGGTGTCGGTGGCGCATATCGTCGGCGAGCTGTTTGGCCAGCAGGCAGGGTTGCGGCTGACGCACGTGCCATACAAGGGCGCGGGCCCGATGCGCGCCGACCTGCTCGGCGGACAGATCCCGTTTGCGGTGGATGCCCTGCCGCAGAACCTGCCGTTGCTGCAGTCCGGCGCCTTGCGCCTGCTGGCGGTGACCTCGGCACAACGCGTGCCGCAGGCGCCCCAGCTGCCCACCGTGGCGCAAGCCGGCTATCCCGGCCTGGTGGCCGAAAACTTCGTCGGCGTCTCCGCGCCGGCCAACCTGCCCGAGGACATCGTGCAACGCTTGCATCAACAACTGCAGGTCATCCTGCAACAACCGGGCCTGCGCGGCCGCCTGGAAGCCCAGGGCTTTGTGCTGGCCGAGCGCCGGCCCGATGAGTTCGCCGCCTACGTACGCCAGCAGGCGCAGGCCTGGGGTCCTGTGGTCGCGGCAACCGGGGCGACGCTGTCATGAGCGCGCGCATCCAGGTAGTCCTGTTCGGACCCGAAGGACGCGGCAGCTTCAACGAAGCCGGGTATGCCGGCGCCATGCGCGCACGCAATGCCGGCCACGACGTGGCGGTGACGTGGATTGCCGATCCGGATCCGCAGGTGCGCGCCGAAGCGCTGCTGGCGCTGTGCGAGACCGGCCCGGACCTGATCGTTGCGCATGGCGGACAGGGGGACTATCCCGTTTCTGTTGCAGCGGCTCGCCGTCCCGCCCGGCGCTTCGTGGTCACACAGGGCAGCGTGCTGTGCGCCAATACCGCGAGCTATGAGGTGCTGCAGGAACAGTCCGCCTTCCTTGCAGGCGTGCTGGCGGCGACGGATTCGCGCACCGGCGTGGTTGCCCATTTGTCGGGCGAGAAGGTGCGTCCCGGGCTGAAGGGGCGCGCCGCGTTTCTCCATGGCGTGCGCAGTGTGGTGCCTGGCCTGCCGGCACTCACGACCTTCTGTGGCAACCAGCACGATCCGGCGTTGGCCGGTGGCGCGGTTGCCGCGCAGGCCCGCGCCGGTGCCGATATCGTCTTTGCGATGATCGACGGTGGCCGTGACGGCGCCATCGCCGCCTGCCGTGCCGCGAGCATCCGCCAGATCGGCAACGTGCTCGACTGGACCCGCAGGCATCCCGATGTCTTCCTGGCGTCCGCGGTGGCAGACAGCGGCCTGTGCGTCGAGCAGGCGATCGGGGATTTCAAGCGCGACCGGATCGCATGGGGAACCATCCACAGCTTCGGGCTGGAAGCGCCGGCGGCCGTCCGGCTCGTCCTGGGCCGCGATGTCAGCACTGCCGCGCGCGCGGCGATCGACCACTGGAGCCAGCGCTTGCTCGATGGCGGCGTGGCGGTGGCGGAGGGCTATGACGGGCCGGAGTTTGCTGTGGGCGATGCGCCTGCGGTTGCATAGCCGCCGCCGGACGGGAGGCACGGCAGCACCGGCAAGCCGGCCTCCCGCTCCCACTCCACGCAATTCCTGCCCTTGTTCTTGGCCGCGTACAGCACGTTGTCCACGCGCATCAGTAGTGCTTCCAGGTCTTCGCCGGGCCGCAGCGTGGCCACGCCGAAGCTGGCGGTCACGGTGTGCATGCCCGGCAGCACGTCCATTTCCGAGCTCTCCAGCGTCTGGCGCAACCGTTCGGCCAGATGCAAGGCGGCATCGGGCGGGGTATCGGGCAACAGCACGACGAACTCCTCGCCGCCCAGGCGCGCGGCGATATCGCGCCGACGGACGCCGGCGGCGATGATCCGGCCGGTTTGCGCCAGCACCGCGTCGCCGGCGCTGTGGCCGTAGTTGTCGTTGATGAACTTGAAGAAGTCGAGGTCGCACAGCAGCACACTCAGCGGCTTGCCCTGAGGTGGCGGGATTTCCCGCGCGGCCAGCGCCTCCAGGCTGCGGCGCGTGTGCAGCTGCGTCAGCGGATCGGTGTCGCGTTCATGCCGCAGGCCGTCGATCACGTCCAGCGTGGTCGCCGCCAGCAGCGCCAGCGCCAGCGTGAGCAGCAGCAATGCCAGCGTGACCTGCAGCCACAGCCAGTAGGCCGAGCGGGTGAAGGCGGCAGCGTCCTGTCCGGTGGCCGGAGCAATGGTCAGCACCGTGCGCGGCAGGAAATGGAGGGCAAACAACAAGAAGACCCAGAACAGCACCCGGTCCGCGGTGCTGCCCGTGCGCAGGCGGGCAAGCGGCGCGATCCCCAGCAGCAGGATCAGCGCGATGCCGATATTCAGGATGTAAATGCGGGCGACCAGCTGGGGCTGCACAAAATCAAACCAGGCAAGCGCCGCAAACAGGGCCAGCGGCAGCGACACCAGCGCGCAGGTATCGACGCGCGCGCCGATGCGCGCCAGCATGCCACGCAGCATCAGCACGGCACTGCCCAGGTAGAGCGCACCGGTGACCGTGGCGTTGCCGCCGCCGATGCGCGGCACCCAGACGATCTGCAGGGCGATGGCAAGCGCGTACAGCAAATAGCAGGCACCGAGCTGCAGCAGATAGTGCCGCGTGCGCTCATGGTTCCAGGCCAGCAGGAAGCAGAGCGAAAGCAGGATGGCAATGGCGGGATTGACCAGGGCCAGGAATTGACCAGCATCGTGCAACACGGAGAGTCCCCTGTTTTTATGGTTCTCTGGCAGGGACGGGTGCCCGCGTGCGAAGCGCCGTGAACAGGGCGTGAGCCAGGGAACATAGCGGGCGGTGCGCGCCCGCAGCGGCGAGGCCGCGGGGCCACGGCCCGCTGACAGACTGAGTAGCGGCCGCCCGTAACAAATTGTTTCTGTCAGGACCCATTCTAGTCTTGGGTGACGTCAGCGGCTCCCCCCCAATGGGCGCCAACCCGCAAACAATTGTGAACAATCTGCCAAGCAGAATGCATCATCGGTCACATCGAGAATCGTCGCCATGGATGGCGGATGCCGCAGTTGTCCGTATTTGTGACTAATCTGGTAGATGCTGTCCGGATCCTCCGGCAGTTCGGTTTTCCCGTACGCAAGGAGATCACGATGAAGACCAAGAAAGCGATGCCGGCGCTGTTGCTGGTGGCAAGCGTGCTGGCGGCGCCGTTTGCGATGGCGCAGGGCGCCAAGTCCAAGCCCAAGCCGATGACGGATCCCATGGCCGCCTCTGAGCCGGCGGCGCAGAACTCGCCCTATATGCAGGTGCAGCAGTGGAAGAAGGGTGACCGGCTGCCCACCGAGTTCAGGGACCGCCAGTATGTGATCGACGACTACAAGCAATACAACCTGCCCGCGCCGCGCAAGGGCACGCGCTGGGTCGGGATTGGCGCGGAATATTACCTGGTGGCGCCCAACGGCGTGGTCCAGCAGGTCGGATCGGGTTCCTGACCCGGCCTGCTGCGGCGACGGCCGCGGGAAAAAGAACAAAGCCGCCACGCCGGGGGGCGTGGCGGCTCTTTTTTATCGATGGGTATCAGATACCCAGGATCTTCTTCGCTTCGAGCAGTGATTTCATCGCTTCGTCATGCTTGCCGGCCTTGTGATAGGCCTCGCCGTCGGCGCGCAGCTTGGCGACCTTGGCGGAATCCTCTGGCGACAGCGCCGGCCTGGTCGACAGTTTGGCGTCGATGGCCTTCATCTCATTGGGGCAGTTATGGGCCAGCGCCAGGCCGGGGGCGCCGGCCAGCAGCAGTGCCATAAGGACAAGGACAGATTTGCGCACGATGGCCTCCACGAAGACGCTGTTGGGATTTCCAGCATAGTCCATCGCCGCGCCTTCCCGCACCTGGCCAGGTGCGGCATGAATCGGCTGGTTTTGCCGGTGCTGCGCATATCCCCCCACGAAGGGGTAAATGGCGATTATTCGTTTCGCTTTTGAACAACCCGGAGTCACGCCGTCTCATCCGGAACTCAACCATTTGGGCGAGATATTGCCGGTATTTTCTGGTCGCACCGACACGCACGGATGCGGTCGCGTGATGCTTGAATCCGCCTGCTCTGAATTGGGCCGGGCAGCCTCCGCGTTACCGCCAGGCGCGGCAATCCGGGTATTTTCATAATCATTATCCCGAGTCACCTGAATTTTAAACGGGCGTTGGCGCTATTGAAGCGGGAGCAGTTTTCCGATGCTCCGGAAACGCGCTTCATTAATGAAACAGCCCGTGCGAATGCACGATTTATCGGAATCGCCGCGATCTCTAGATTGGGCTCACCCGGCACGGATCCGGGCATGCCGTTAATGAGAAACCGGGGGGCTTCCATCGTGCAACACATTGACCTGAAACTTGCGGCGATCCCGCTCGCCTGCCTCGCCATCCTGCTCGCCGGTTGCGGTGGCGGTGGCGGAGATTCCGCGCCGGCCAGCGCCGCGCCATCCGCCAGTGTGGCCGGCCCGGCCGGCGCGAACGGCAAGACCATCCTGTCCGGCACCAATGCGCCCACGGCGGACGCTGGCACGGACGGCGACTTCTACCTCAATGCCACGACTTCGACGCTCTACGGACCCAAGGCTGGCGGGGCCTGGCCTGCCGGCGTGTCGCTGGTCGGCCCGCAGGGCGTAGCCGGCGCGCCCGGCGCCGTGCTGCTGCACGGCGCGGCAGATCCCACCGCTGCCGATGGTAGCGAAGGCAGCTTCTACCTCAATACGACCACCAACACGCTGTTCGGCCCGAAGACGGCAGAAGGCTGGCCGGCCGGGGTCTCCGTGGTCGGCCTGACCGGTCCGGTCGGGCCGGCGGGTCCGGCCGGGTCCGACGGCGCGGCCGGGGCGCAAGGTCCGCAGGGCGAAAAGGGTGAAAAGGGCGATACCGGCGAGACTGGCGCCACCGGCCCCCAGGGCCAGCAAGGAGAAACAGGTGCCGGAGCGACGATCTACACGGCCAACTTCGCTGTGTACAACTCGCCGGATGGCAATGGCACCTATGTCATGACCGGCACCGGGCTGGACCGCCAAAGTATCGATCCGAATTTCGGCGCGGTGATGCCGGTGGGCTGCAGCGGCGGCCTGACCCTGAACGCGAGCCTGGCGGGCAACGTGCCCGATGACGAAGTCAACTACACCCTGACGGCATACCGTGTCGCCAGCGGCGCGGCGCTGGAAACGATCGCCCCGCTTGCCATCACCGACGCGTCCGCCTGCTCGCTCGGCGCCTCCGTGCGGACCTGCTCGGCGCCGGCCACGACGACGGTGGCGGCTAACGACATTGTCCAGGTGCAGGTCAGTGGCAACCGCAACTTCAAATGGGGCGGCGCGCTGTACGTCAACCTCTCCTGCAAGAGCAGCAGCTGATCCATGCGGCGGCCACCCGGCCGCCACCAACCCTCTGCCAGGGCTACGAGCACGGCCGCGCGCCAGCCGCATTCCGCTCCCTGGTTTTCCTGAACGCCTTCCAGTGCTATTTTGGAGGGCGCCTTTTTTTCCCGCGCTGTTCCCGATCCTTCCGGACACCGACCAGGCCTGCCGCTGCGCATGGAAACCTCCGCCGAACACTATTCGCTGGCCCTGCTGTGCGCCGCCGTGCTGACCGTGACCGTGGTCGGCATTCACTACGAGGCGCTGCGGCTGCTGTCGGCGATACACCCCCGGCGCTGGAGCGGGCGCATGAACATCGGCGTGCTGATCGTCTGCATCATCGTGGTCCATTGCCTGGAAGCACTGGTGTTTGCGCTGGGCTTCTGGTTCGCCGACCACGTGCTGGGCCTGGGCGGGCTGACCGCGATGGGCAGTGCCGGCGTGTCCCGCGTCCACACGCAGCCAGGCGCGCTGGTCTACGCCTACTTTGCGCTGGAAACCTTCACCACGCAGAGCCTGGGCGATATCGTCCCGGTGGGCGCCAGCCGCCTGATCGCCAGCATCGAGCCGCTGGTCGGCCTGATCCTGATCGGCTGGTCCACCTCGTTCACCTATGTGATGATGCGCCGCGACTGGGAGCTTGAGCGCGACGAAGGAGGCGAGCGTCGCGCGCCCTAGCGGATTCATCGCTCATGTGCGCGCCAAGACCATGGCCTGGACGCCCGGCCTGACGCTGGACTACGCACGCGCGCTCAGCATGCTGGCCGATTCGCGGCCGTCCGGCTGCGCCAGCATGACCCGGGTGGCGCTGGGGCAGATGCGGCGCCAGCGCCAGGACTGGCGCGAGGCCGCGCGCACCCGGGCAGGCAAGGGGAGCAGCGGAGCCGTCGCAGGTGGCATCGACGCCGCAAATGCTGAAAATGCCGGTAGTGTCAGGCAGGTCGCGAACGATTAAGCTGGCAGCCTTTGCATAAATTCATCCAGCCACAGGAGAGAAGTCATCATGCCGAGCCAGCGAACCCTGATCCGCATTGCCGCCATCGCCGCCCTGGCGATGGCCTGCAGCGCGCATGCGCAGAGGCCGGACGGGGACAGTGCCGCCGCCGCGGCCATCAACGAAGCGGTGCAGCAGGGCACCACGCCCTACCGTCCCGACCCGGCGGCAACGCCGGGCAGCATCCAGTCGGACGAATGCCGCGCCCTGGCCGCGCAGATTGCCGAAGCGCCCAAGCGCGAATACCGCGCCACCCAGCCAGCCATCGAGACCGCCCAGGGCCGCATGATCCCGGAACTGGAGCGTGACCGGCCGAAGAAGTCGCTGCAGCAGGCGTACCGGGAGAAGTGCACGCAGTAAGCCGCGCGCGATCGGCTGCGGCCGGCAATACACCGCGGGCGGCACCACAGCCGCCCGCTGCCTTTTCCGCCTTTCCCTTCCCCAGGCCGTTCCGGCCCGTCCTTTCCCAACACAGATCGTTCGTCATGCACCTGCGCGGCGCATGGCTGCCCCATCGCTACGCAACGGCCTGCCGCCGGACGCGTCTGTTTCACCACGCCAGGGAAAAATACATATGTTTCATGGTTATCCATGATGGAACACTTGTTGCTCTTTGCCTAGCATTCCGATGCAAAGGCGCATCGCGTGAACGCTACCCAAGGAGAGCTTGGTATGAAAGCAGCACAAGTCACCTGTCCGCGCAGTTCGCGGCGTCCCCTGGCGGAGCCACTTGCCGCCGCCGTACTGGCGTTATTCGCGGGCACGGCGGGTGCTGCCGACGTGGCGGCCAGCCCGACGCTCAGCAAGGTCAAGTCGTCGGGCACGATCGCCATCGGCCACCGCACCTCGTCGATCCCGTTTTCGTACTACGACGCCAACCAGAAGGTGATCGGCTTCTCGCAGGACATCTGCGATCGCGTCGTCGATGCGGTGAAACGCGAGACCGGCGCGCCCGGCCTGCAGGTGCGCATGGTGCCGGTGACCTCGCAGAACCGGATCTCGCTGGTGCAGAACGGCACCGTGGACCTGGAATGCGGCGTCACCACCAACCTGAAGTCGCGCCAGCAGCAGGTGGCGTTCTCGACCACCTTCTTTGTTGCAGGTACGCGCTTGCTGGTGAAGAAGGGCAGCCCGGTGCGCGACTTCGGCGACCTGTCGGGCAAGGCGGTGGTGACCAACGCCGGCACCACCTCCGAGCGCATCTTGCGCCGGCTCAACGACGAGAAGCAGGCCAATATCACCGTCCAGAGCGCCAAGGACTATGGCGAGTCATTCCTGATCCTGCAGTCCGGGCGGGTGGCGGCATTCATGATGGACGACGTGCTGTTGTCCGGCGCGCGCACGCTCGCGCCCAATCCCGCGGAGTGGGCGGTGGTGGGCACGCCGCAGTCATTCGAGGCCTACGCGTTCATGATGCGCAAGGACGACCCTGGCTTCAAGCAGGTGGTCGACGGCGCCATCACGGGGCTGATCCGCAGCGGCGAGATCAACAAGCTCTACGCCAGATGGTTTGCCGCACCGGTGCCGCCCAAGCACGTGAACTTCGAGCTGCCGATGAGCGAACCGCTGAAGAAGGCCTACGCCAACCCCAACGACGAGGCCTTCGATTAAGGATTCTAAGCGCGGCGGGCCGGCTCAGCCGCGTCCGGCCGCCACGTAGGCGCCGGTGCGGTGCAGCTCGCCCTCGGCCTGCTCCAGCGCGCGGATTGCGCCCTTGCCCTTGCGTGCAAGCAGCTGCTCGACCAGGGCCTCGACCACGGCCACGCCGGCGGTGACGGACGGGAAGAACGACGGGCTTTCCACCGAGAACAGCAGCGTGCAGTCTGCCGCCAGCGCGATCGGCGCGACCGTGCTGTCGGTCAGCGCGATCACCTTGCAGCCGCACTCGCGCGCGGCCGCGGCGACCCGGATGCTTTCCTGCGAGTAGGGGGCAAAGCTGACCACCAGCACCGCATCCTTGGGCGCCAGGCCGCGCAGCTCCATCTCCAGCGTGCCGGCATCGGCGCGGATCAGGTGCACGGTGCTGCGGAACAGCCGGTAGACATAGTGGAAGGTGAACGCGATCGGGAAGCACGAGCGGAAACCCGCCACATGCACACACGCCGCATGCGACAGCAGTTCTGCCGCTTGCTGCAGCGTCTTCTCATTGTTGGCGGCGATCATGTCGAGGTTGTGGTGCTGCGCGTCCAGCATCTCGCCCAGCATGCGGCTGGCGCTGCTTTCACGCACCACCTTGCGCGCGCGGCGCGCGTACGGCTGGCTGCCGCCGCGCAGCGCATCGACGAACAACTCACGCAGCCCCTGCCAGCCCTCGAAGCCGAGATGCTGCGACAGCCGCACCAGGGTGGCAGGCTGCACCCCGGCACTGGCCGCGATCTTGCGCATCGACAGCACCGCCACGTCCTGCGGATGGTCGAGCAGGTAGCGCGCTCCGCCCTGGAACTGCGTGCTGAGCGTGGGGAAGTTGCTGCGCAGCAGCGCCAGCAGGGCGTCCAGGTCCTGCGGCGGCGCTTGCGGCGATGGGGTAGGGCTGTCGGGCGGCATGGGCATTCCGGATTCGGTGTTTGTAACGATTGTTGCACAGGTGCACCCGGGCGCGCATCGGGCCAGTCGAACCAGGGCGGGTCAGGGTTCCCCCTCACTGCCGGATAACGTCTGCCGCATGCCTTGGCTGTATGCCCTGTGCAGATCCCGTAACGCCACTGTCTGTTCGCTACAACGCCAGCCAGCCGGCATCATATTTTCCTTACCCACTTGGCGGATCGTGACTTACACTCCGCGCCATAACCTCCGGAATTCGGTCAACCGGAACATAATTGGTATCGGAGCGCGAGCATGGGACATAGAAGCCCGGCAGTGCGACACGGCGGGAGGGTCAACCCGTCGTTTCGGGTCATTGGGGAAGTTGGGGCAACCGGCAATTCATGCCGGGGCTGGCGCCTGCGCGGCGCCAGGGCAGCGCATGGCTTCACGCTGATCGAGGTGATGATCACCGTGGCGATTATTGCCATTCTTGCCGCCGTCGCCATTCCAAATTACAGCCGTCACGTCGTGCGCTCGCACCGGGCCGCGATCGAGTCCTTCATGCTGGAGGTCTCGGGCGCCCAGGAGCGCTACCTGGTCGACAACCGCGCCTACGCCGCCAATCTGGGCGCGCTGGGCATGTCGGTACCGGCCGCGCAGGCAACGCGCTACGACGTCGCCGTGACGCCGAACGCGGCGCTGCCGCCCGGCTACAGCATCGTGGCCACGCCCAAGGGCAGCCAGGTTGCCGGCGACGCCGACTGCGGCTCGCTGACGCTGACCAGTGCCGGCGCGAAATCCGCGTCTGGTTCAGGCACCGACTGCTGGAACTGACCATGCGGCGCGCCACGTTCCCGCCGTCTTCGCCCGGCCGGCCCACCCGCCGCGGCTTCACCCTGATCGAACTGCTGTGCGCCCTGTCGGTGCTGGCGATCCTGGCGGTCGCGGCGGCACCGTCGTTCTCTTCACTGATCGCCAACCAGCGCGTGCGCGGCGCCTCGCTTGACCTGACCTCGGCGCTGCTGCTGGCGCGCAGCGAGGCGGTCAAGCGCAATGCCACGGTCACGCTGGCGGCCACCGGTGCCGCCTGGACCGCCGGCTGGGCGGTCACCGCAGGCGCCGAGACGGTGCGCAGCTTCGGGCCCTACGGCGGCCTGACCATCACGCCCAGTGCTGCCGGTGCCCTTGCACTTGGCAACGACGGCCGGCTCACGGGCGCGGCCATGACTTTCGAAGTGGCGCCCAACGGCGATACGGCAGCGGCGTCGCGCGTCTGCGTGCAGGTCAGCGAGACTGGTCGCGTCGCCTCCGCCACGGGAGCCTGCTCATGAAGCACAGAATTCCGCGGCTGCGGCCGCGCATGCCTGGCCGCCGCACGCAGGGCGGCTTCTTGCTGATCGAGGTGCTGGTGGCGGTGGTGATCCTGCTGGTCGCGCTGCTTGGCACCGCCGGACTGGTGGCGCGCTCGGGGCAGACCGAGATGGAGTCCTACCAGCGCGTGCAGGCGCTGGCGCTGCTGCAGGACATGGTTGCGCGCCTCAACGCCAACCGCCAGGTGGCATCGTGCTATGCCAACGGCCCGGCCGGCATGCAGCTGGGCAGCGCGGCGGCGCCGCCGGCGGCGTGCACGCAGGGCACCGCCGCGCAGAAGGCTACCGCCGATGCGGACCTGCAGGCCTGGAACACGGCGCTGCTGGGTAGTGCCGAGAAGCGCCCGGGGGCCAGCGCCGCTGATCCCGCCCAGGCCGTCGGCGCCATGATCGGCGCGCGCGGCTGCATCGAGACCGTGGACGCCGTCAACAATATCTACCGCATCACCGTGGCCTGGCAGGGCCTGGCCACCACCGGCGCGCCCGCGCTGGGCTGCGGCAAGGACCAGTACGGCAACGATGCCTATCGCCGCGCGGTCAGCACGCAGATCCGCGTCGGCACCCTCGGAACCGTGTCATGAGCCCCCTGCGCCTGTCCGCGCGCCGCCTGCGCCGCCAGCGCGGCATTTCGCTGATCGAGCTGATGATCGGCATGACCATCGGCCTGGTGCTGCTGACCGCGCTGGCGAGCCTGTACTACGCCAACAGCCTGTCGCGTACAGAGTTTGTCAAGTCGGCCGAGCAGGTGGAGAACGGGCGCTACGCGTTGGACCAGATCCGGCGGGAAGTGGAGCTGGCGGGGTTCTTCGGCGCCGGCAGCATCGCGCGCGGCGCTACCGTGGCCGAGCCAGCGCTGTGCGCGGCAGACCCGGCCGCGCTGGGCTTCTCCGCGGCGGGCTTGACCGTGCCGCTGGCGCTGACGGGCTACGGCCCCGGGGTGGCGGCGGCATGCCTGCCTGACCTGGCGGCCACCTCCGAGGTGCTGGTGGTGCGGCGCGTATCGACCACGCCGGTGGCCGCACCCACGCCGGGCGTGCCTTATCTGCAGGTCTCGGCCTGCCCGCAGGATACCAACTCCTTCGTCTTCGACGCCAGTGCCGCGGCGGCCTTCGGCCTGCGCACCAAGGCCTGCGATCCCGCCCAGCCGGCCGCGCTGCGACAGGCCGTGGTGCGCGTGTTCTACCTGGCGGGCTGCGACCGCTGCAGCAACGGCGGCGACGGCATCCCCACGCTGAAGATGGCCGAGCTGGTGGGCGGCGCGTTCCAGTCGCGCTCGGTCGCGCAGGGCGTGCAGGACATGCACCTGCAGTACGGCGTGGACCTGGACAGCAACGGCTCGGCCGACTGCTACGTGGCCGACCCCGGCGCCAACAACGCCGCCGCCTGCGCCACCGTGCCGGGCTATGACTGGACCAACGCGCTCGCCAACTGGCGCAACGTCACCACCGTGCGCGTGAACCTGCTGGCGCGCACGCTGAAGCCCTCGGGCGGCCAGTCCGACAACCGCACCTACGACGTGGGCCGCGCCGTCGCCAGCGGTCCGTTCAACGACGGTTTCAAGCGCCATGTGTACGCCCAGGTGGTGCGGCTGGTCAACGTGGCCGGACTGCGCGAGCAATGACCTCACCCCGCAAAGAGCAAGCAATGATCAAGCAATCGGGTCGCCAACCGCAGGGCCGGCCACTGCGCCGCGGGCAGGACGGGGTCACGCTGGTGGTGACGCTGGTGTTTATGGTCCTGTTCCTGCTGATCGCCATGGCCATGGTCAATTCCGGGCTGGTCAACGTGAAGGTGGCCGCCAACCAGCAGCACACCGCCGAGGCGCGCGACGTGGCGCAACAGGCGATCGAGCAGGTGATCAGCAACGATTTTACCAAGGCGCCGGCCGCGGTTGCGGTGCCGGTGGACGTCAGCGGCGATGGCAAGGCGGACTACGTGGCACAGGTGGCGCAGCCAGAGTGCTTGACAAGCAAGCCAATGAAGAACGTTGAGCTCGACCTGAGCGATGCCGACGACGTGTCTTGCCTGATCGGCAGCGGCGTGCAGAACACGGGGATCGTGACTGCAGGCAATAGCGGCGGCAATTCGCTGTGCAATGCCACGCAATGGGATGTGGCGGCCACTGTCAACGATGCCGCCAATACCGGCACCGTTGCCACCGTGCACCAGGGCGTGGCGGTGCGCATGCCGACCGGTTCGGCCTGTCCGTGACCGCGCAGGACACTACGACCTCTTCACCATCGATCGGACGGGAACCAGCATGACGACCAACGCCTGCCGGCAGCGCCGCCTTGCGGCTTTCGCAATCGCCCTGCTTACCTTTGCGGGCGTGAACGGCGCGCGCGCCGAGGACATCGACCTGTTCACCGGTCTGCAGACCAACGCCGGCACCAAGCCCAACGTGCTGCTGCTGCTGGACAACGCGTCCACCTGGAACGCCAGCACCACGATCAAGGGCTGCGACATTCCCGATGTGGTCAGCGCCAACAATGCCGGCACCGATGTCGGCGCGATCCAGTGCGCGCTGTACCGGGCGGTCAACACGCTCGTGACCAATCCGCAGCTCGCCGGCAACATCAACATGGGGTTGATGATGTTCGGCACCAGCACCAACGCTGGCGGGATCTTCCGCTATCCGTCGGCGGCGCCCTATACGCTGCCGACCATGGATGCCACCAACGGTAACGCGTTCCTTCAGTACATCAAGAGCATCGACCGCCAGCGCGACAACTCG
The DNA here is from genome assembly GCF_059419025.1 of Cupriavidus sp. GW821-FHT07C08. Classification (NCBI taxonomy): domain Bacteria; kingdom Pseudomonadati; phylum Pseudomonadota; class Betaproteobacteria; order Burkholderiales; family Burkholderiaceae; genus Cupriavidus; species Cupriavidus sp. GW821-FHT07C08. The sequence continues at coordinate 79,027 of NZ_JBWKQZ010000012.1, read as the reverse complement.
AACAACTCGCAGGTGGGCGGCGGCATGCAGGAGGCGTGGGCATTCTTCGCGGGCAAGAAGGGCTTGTCGGGCACGCAGTACACGTCGCCGATCACCAACCCGTGCCAGAAGAATTTCGTCATTTACATCGCCAATGCGGTCAACAACGGCAAGCCGCAGGACACCGGCACGGATGCCAAGGACGCTCTGGTGGCGGCCGGGGCCAACGCGACGCAGCTGACCACGCTCAAGCTGAATCCGGCCGCCAACAAGTACGAGAGTAACTGGGGTGATGAATGGGCGCGGTTCATGTACCAGACGGACGTGAACGGCAATGTCGAGAACAACCAGAACATCATCACCTACACCATCGCCGTCACCGACGACAACAACCCGGACTATGTCGAGTCGACCCGCAGCATGGCCGACAATGGCGGCGGCAAGCGCTACGTGGTGAAGCTGGGCGACGTGCAGGCGCTGGTCGATGCGCTGCTGCAGATCTTCAACGAGATGCAGGCCGTCAACAACGTGTTCTCGTCGGTGAGCCTGCCGGTCAGCGTGAACGGGCAGGGCTCGTACCTGAACCAGATCTACATCGGCATGTTCCGTCCTGACGCCACCGCGGCGCCGCGCTGGATGGGCAACCTGAAGCAATACAAGCTTGGCTACGACAGCAGCAAGCAGATCGTGGTGCTGGATGCGAATCCGAGCGGGCCCAACCAGCAGAGCGCGATCAGCAATGCCGGCACGGGCTTTATCTCGCCCAACGCCAAGAGCTTCTGGACCGCGGAGCCGCCGCTGGCGTTCAGCGGCAGCAGCTATTCCGGCAGTGCCGTCACCGGCTGGCCCGCCAACGGCTTCTGGGTCAATAGCCCCTCGGGCGCGGCCGGGGCGCTGGACTCTGCGGACGGCGCCGCTGGCGTCACCGGCGGCGACGGCGAGATCGTCGAGAAGGGCGGCGCCGGCGAAATGCTGCGCGCGCAGATCGTCACCGACCAGGCCGCGCGCAAGCTCTACACCTGCCCGTCGGGCGCGTGCACCGCCAAGGCCCTGGCGTCGTTCGATACCGCCAACAGCTGGCTGACCAACACCACCGGGCAGACGGCGCTGAACAGCAGCGCTGCCGACGTGAAGAACCTGATCAACTGGGTGCGCGGCCGCGACGTGCAGGCGCTGGGCGAGAGCACCGTGGCCGGCGCGGAGCAGCAGAAGGGCCCCGGCGGTAGCGTCACGGTGCGCGGCTCGGTGCACGGCGACGTGCTGCACTCGCGCCCGGTGGTGATCAACTATGGCGGCACCACCGGCGTGGTGGTCTTCTACGGTGCCAATGACGGCGTCTTCCATGCGGTCAACGGCAACCAGACCACCGGCATCAACGGCGTGCGCCCCGGCGGTGAGCTGTGGGGCTTCGTGCCGCCGGAGTTCTATGGCAAGCTCGGCCGCCTCTACACCAACACGCCAGAGGTGCAGCTGAGCGGCTCGCCGACCGGCTCAGGCGCCAAACCGCGCGACTATTTCTTCGACGGCACCACCACGGTGTTCCAGGACCTGCGCGATCCGGCCAATCCGCGCGTGGTGATCTACCTGACCGCGCGGCGCGGCGGCAGGCTGGTCTATGCGCTGGACGTGACCAACCCGGCGGCGCCCGAGTTCCTGTGGAAGTCCGACAGCAACCAGATCGCCGAACTTGGCCAGACCTGGTCGCAGCCGCGCGTGATCCGGGTCAAGGGCTACACCAACCCCCTGGTGGTGATGGGCGCCGGCTACGACGCAGCCGAAGACGCCGAGCCGTCGCAGGGCGGGGGCGCGACGGGGCAGGGGCGCGGCGTGATCGTGTTCGATGCGCTCACGGGCACTGTGGTGCGGGCGTGGCTGGCCGATTGCACCGGCCTCGGCGCCACCGTCTGCTCGGTACCCGCTGGCCTGAACCGCGCCATCCCGTCAGACGTCGCGGTGGTGGACCGCAACGGCGACGGTCTGATCGACAAGGGCTATGTCGGCGACATGGGCGGCAATGTCTGGCGGCTGGATTTCGAGACCGCTGCCGGCACCGGCCCGGCGGCCTGGACGCTGGGCAAGTTCGCCGCGCTGGGCGGCGCGCAGACCAGCAACGATGCGCGCAAGTTCATGTACCCACCAGATGTCATCACCACCGGCGCCTATGACGCGGTGATGATCGGCAGCGGCGACCGCGAGCATCCGCTATACACCACCAGCAACGCGGCGGGCCTGGCCTATAACGTCACCAACCGCTTCTACATGCTGAAGGACACCGCGCTCACAGGTGGGCTGCCGGCGACATGGACGCCGCTGACCGAGAGCAGCCTGTTCAACGCCACCGCCACGGTGTATGCCGACTCGGGTACCGGCAAGGGCTTCTACCTGACGCTGGGTACCGGCGAGAAGGTGGTTAACGCGCCGCTGACTGTGGCCGGCTACACCTACTTCGGCACCAATACCCCCAGCGTGCCCAAAGCCGGGGCCTGCTATCCGGACCTGGGCATCGCGAGGGGCTACGCGGTGTCGTTCCTGACGGGCAAGGGTCTTAACGACAACCGCTATGTCCAGTTCAACAATGGCGGCCTGCCGCCGTCGCCGGTGTTCGGCGTGGTGGCGGTGAGCGATGCCCAGGGCAACACCAGCAACGTGCCAGTGCTGATCGGCGGCGGCAACCAGAACGGGCCGGGCGGTGGCGACAATACCTCGTCGCTCGGTGCGCAGAAGATCTCGCCGCCGGGGATCGGCAAGCGCAAGCGCACCTACTGGTACACCCAGAGCGACAAGAAGTAGCCGGCCGCCGCCGTCACCGCGGCGCTGCCGCCACAGCGCCGCCTTCCTCCTCCCACCACCCACCCCCCAACGCCTGCAGCAGCGCCGCCGAATCCGCCAGCCGATCGGCGCGCGCCTGTGCCAGTTCCAGCGACGCCTGCCGTGATTGCCGTTCGGCATCCAGCACCGCCAGCTGGCTGACGCCGCCGAGCCGGTACTGCTCCGACACCACTGCCAGCGTATCGCGCGCCTGCCGCGCGCTGTCGGCGCGTTCGCGCAGCGCGGCGGCATCGGCTTCGAGTGCGCGCAGTGAGTCGGCCACGTTCTGCAGGCCCTGCAGCACGGCTTGCCGATACGCGGCCAGCGACTGCTCATAAGCCGCTTCCGCCGCGCGTTTGCGCGCCTGCAGCTCGCCGCCGCGGAATACAGGCTGCACCAGCCCTGCAGCCAGGCTCCATACGTTCAGGCTGCTGAACAGGTCGCGCGCCGCGGTGGCCTGCGTGCCGCCGCTGGCGCTCAGCGTGATCTGCGGATAGAGATTGGCGGTGGCCACGCCGATATTGGCCGAGGCCTGGTGCAGCAGGGCCTCGGCCGCGCGGATGTCCGGCCGGCGGCGTGCCAGCGTGGCCGGCAGGCTGACCGGCAGCGTATCGGGCAGCTGCAGTTCGTCGAGGCGGAATTCGGGCAGCGTGGCCGAGGCCGGGGTCTGGCCCGTGTATACCGCGAGCTGGTGCCGCGTGGCATCGAGCTGGCGTTGCAGGGCCGGCACCAGGGCTTGGGTTTGCGCGAGTTCGGCGCGCTGGCGCTGCACGTCGACACGGGCGACGCCGCCCGCGCGCAGGCGTTCTTCGGTGATGCCAAGCTGCCGCTGCTGGGCCGCAGCGACGGCGGCCGTATCGGCCAGTTGCGCGCGCAGGCCGGCTTCGCGGATGGCCGCGGTGGCCACGTTGGCGGCCAGCGCCAGGCGCGCGGCTTCCAGTTCATAGCGCTGGTAGTCCACCGCTGCCTGCAGTCCCTCCAGTTCGCGCCGCTGGCCGCCGAACAGGTCGAGCACGTACGACACCTGCACCGTGGCGCCGTACAGCGTGAACGGGCCGGGGCTGGGAATCGCGGTGATGCCCAGGGACTGGAAATCGACCTGCTGGCGCGTGGTGTTCAGCTTTGCGTCGACGGCGGGCCAGCGCGTGGCGCCGGTGCGCGCGGCCAGGTTCTCCTGCGCCTCGCGCAGCCGGGCGCGCGCCTGCGCGAGCGTGGGGCTGGCATCCAGCGCGCCGCGGATGGTGGCGTCCAGCGCTGGGCTGCGGAACAGCGCCCACCACTGCGCGGGCACATCGGCGCCGGCGGCCAGGGTTTGCGCGTGGGATTGCCCGCCTGCGTCCGCGGCGTCGGCCGCGACGGTTGCCACCGGCTGCGGTCCCGGCACGTAGCCGGCGTCATCGGGCGGCGCGGGCGCGCGGAAGTCGGGACCGACGGCGCAGCCGCACAACAGTGCCGCGGCGGCAAACAGAGGCGTGAGTCGTTGCATGGCCAACCCCTTCAATCCAGCGTGCGGCGGTAGAAGCGCACCGCGATCGCCATCACCACCACGATGAACAGCGCCATCGGCCACACATTGGGCCATAGCTCGACCCAGCCGTTGCCCTTGAGCAGGATGCCGCGCACCATGCGGTGGAAATACGTCATCGGCAGGATGTTGCCGATGGCCTGCGCCCAGCCCGGCATGCCCGCGAACGGGAACATGAAGCCGGACAGCAGGATGTTGGGCAGGAAGTAGAAGAACGTCAGCTGCATCGCCTGCAACTGGTTCTGCGCCAGCGACGACAGCGTGATGCCCACCGTCAGGTTGGCCGCGATAAACAGCAGCGCCGCCAGGTACACCGCCAGCACCGAGCCGACGAAGGGCACGCTGAAGATCCAGCGCGCGGCCAGCAGCACGATGGTGGACTGGATCAGGCCGATGAAGATATAGGGCACGATCTTGCCGGTCATCACCTCGAGCGGCCGCACCGGCGTGGCCAGCAGATTCTCCATGGTGCCGCGCTCGCGTTCGCGCGTCATGGCCAGGCCGGTCATCATCACCATGGTCATCGTCAGGATCACGCCCATCAGGCCGGGAACGATGTTGTACTGCGTGATGCCTTCCGGGTTGTAGAGCCGCTGCACCTGCACGTCGAAGGGCGGCTTGCCGCCGGCAAGCGGCGCCAGTGGTCCCTTCAGGTCATGCGCGGCCACGCGGTAGGGCAGCTGCGGCAGCGCGGCGATGGCCTGGCCGGTGGCGGAGGGATCGGTGGCATCGGCCTCGACCAGCAGGGCGGGCCGTTCGCCGCGCAGCAGCCGGCGCGTGAAGTCGGGCGGGATGGTCAGCACGAACTGCACCTCGCCTTTCATCAGCGCCTCGCGCCCGGCCTGCTCGTCGGGCAGCGTGCCGACCAGCTTGAAGTAGGTCGATTGCTCCATGCTGGCGATGAAGGAGCGCGTGAATTCGCTCTGGTCGGCGGCAATCACGGCGGTCGGCAGGTGGCGCGGATCGGTGTTGATGGCAAAGCCGAACAGCAGCAGCTGCATGATCGGCAGCCCGATGATCATGGCGAAGGTGACGCGGTCGCGCCGCAGCTGCAGGAACTCCTTGAGCACGATGCTCCACCAGCGCTGCAGCGAGAAGCGCTGTTGCGCGGCCGGCGTGCGGGCGGCGGCTGTCATGACGCCTCCCTGGCCTTGCGGGCCGCCATATTGTCTTCGGCCCCGCTCATCATGTGGATGAACACGTCTTCCAGGCTGGTCTGGGTTTGCTCGACGCGCCGGCCCGGTCCGGCCAGCCGCGCGAGCGTATCGGCCAGCGCCTGCGCATCGCGCCCGGTCACGTGCAGTGCGGTGCCGAAGGCCACGGTCTGCTCCACGCCCGGCGCACCCTGCAGTTGCTCCGACAGCGCGGCGAGGTCGTCGCCTTCCACGCTCCAGGTCGACAGATTCTGGCTGGCCACCACTTCATCGGCGGTGCCCTGCGCCAGCAGCTTGCCGTAGGCGATGTAGGCCAGCTTGTGGCAGCGCTCGGCCTCGTCCATGTAGTGCGTGCTGACCAGCACCGAGATGCCGCGCGCGGCCAGCTGGTGCAGCTGCTCCCAGAAGTCGCGCCGGGCCTTGGGGTCCACGCCCGCGGTGGGTTCGTCGAGCAGCAGCAGCTCGGGCTCGTGCAGCAGGCAGGCCGCCAGCGCCAGCCGCTGCTTCCAGCCGCCCGACAGGGCGCCGGCCAGCTGCGCCGAGCGCGTGGCCAGGCCCAGGTGTTCCAGCGCGCGGTCGACCGCTTCGCGCCGGTTCGGCATGCCGTAGACGCGCGCGACAAAGTCCAGGTTCTCGCGGATCGACAGGTCGTCCCAGTAAGAGAACTTCTGCGTCATATAGCCGACGCGGCGCTTGATCTCGTCGGACTCGCTCCGGATGTCGTAGCCCAGGCAGGTGCCCGTGCCGGAATCGGGCGTCAGCAGCCCGCACATCATGCGGATCGAGGTGGTCTTGCCGCTGCCGTTGGGGCCGAGGAAGCCGAAGATCTCTCCGCGCGCGACCTGCATGCTCAGGTCGTTGACCACGTGCTTGTCGCCGAAGTGCTTGTTCAGGCCGCGCACGTCGATGGCGAGCCCGGCCGCGCCGCCGTTGGTTTTCGTGTTCATTGCCGTACCACTTCGACGGGCTGGCCCGGCCGGAGCTTGGGCGCGTCGGCCGCCGCCGGGCGCGCTTCGACCAGGAATACCAGCTTGCGCCGCGTCTCGTTGCTGTAGATCACCGGCGGCGTGAATTCGGCCTCGTTGGCGACGTAGCTGATGGTGGCGGCCACCGGCGCGGCGCAGCCGTCGCAGCGCACCTGCACCGCCTGGCCGTTGCGCAGCGCGCCCACCACCGTCTCCGGCACATAGAAGCGCACCTTGACGTTGCCCGGTGGCAGCATGCGCACCACGGGGCTGCCCGCCGGCACCCACTCGCCGAGGCGGTAGGGCGTGTCGTAGACCAGCCCCGCCTGGGTCGTGGCCACGGTCTTGCGCGACAGCTTCCACTCGGCCTGCGCCAGCGCCGCGCGCGCGGCGGCCACCTGCGCGGCCTGCGCGGCTTGCTGCGCATCCCGGCCCGGCAGCCGGGCCACGTCGATATCGCGCTGCAGTTCGCGCACACGTGCGGCGTCGCTGTTGGCTTGCGCGCGCGATTCGTCCAGCTGCGCCTGCGCGATGCCGCCGATCTCATACTGGCGCTGGTCGCGCCGCAAGGCCGCGGCACTGCGCTGCGCCTGGGCCTGTGCCTGCGCCAGCTGGGCACGGCTGACCTCGACTTCGACCGGGCGCTTGCCGGTCTTCATGTCTTGCAGCTGGGCCTCGGCCGCGCGCAACTGGTCTTCGGCCTGCTGGCGCGCGGCGCGCTCGTCGTCGGATTCGAGGGCAAACAGCGCGGCGCCCTGGCCGACCTGCTGGCCGCGCTGCACCGACAGCGTGTCGAGGCGCCCGGCGAAGGGCGAGGCCACGCTGACGAATTCGCCTTCGACATAGCCTTGCCAGGTGTCGGCGCGCTCACGGGTGCAAGCGGCGACCAGCAGCACCGCCGCCAGCGTGGCAAGCACCGCTGTCGGCAGTTGCGGGCGGGTGGGGTGGGCGGGGTTCATGATGCCTCCGGAGAAAGCCTGGACTTGCCGGCATCGGGCGCCGGTGCCAGCCCGTGCGTCAGCAGCGCGGATACGTGGCGCACCAGCGTGTCGGTATCGACCGCTTCGCCGCCGGGCAGCCGGCGCCAGATATGGGTGGTGGCCAGCGGCAGCAGCGTCAGGCCGATCAGCGACGGCATCACCAGTGCCGGCTCCAGGCCGCTATTGAGCTGCCCGCGCGCGATCGCGGCCGCCAGCGGCGCGCTCAGTGCACCGGTGCGCTGCAGCGCGAAGCGGTCCAGCACGCGCTCGCGCAGGGCGCCGTCGGCGCTGGCGACTTCACGGATCCACAGCCCGGGAAACCAGGGCGTGGCGGCCGCGGTGCGGATCAGCTGGCCGGCAATGCCGATCAGCATGGCCATCGGCTCGGCATCCCCGGCGGCAGCGAAAACGCTGGCCACCAGCGGCTGCAGCTTTTCCTCGACCACGGCGTCCAGCAGCAATTCGCGGTCGCTGAAGTAGTAATGGACCAGCGCTGGCGTCACGCCGGCCTGGGTGGCAATCGCCTTGACCGCGGTGCCGGCCACGCCCTGGCGCGAGAACAGGTCGGTGGCCGCATCAAGGATGCGTTCGCGCTGGCCGGGCTGGCCGGCCTCAGGGCGACCAGGGCGCCCGGGGCTGCGGCGCGCTGAAGGTTTGGGCTGGGCGGGTTGGCGCGGCATGTGACGACGCGATGCGGAACGGGTTGCTTCAATATTAATTTTTGAGTTAATTAATTCAAGCCCGGTTACAACGTCGGCGCCAGGGCACGCGAGCCGGCGCGACACGCGCGGTGGACATGTCATGTGGGCTTGGCTATGCTGCGGGCGCCGAAGCGCGCCGTTGCCGGCACATCCTTAATCCACCTATTTCCGATGCTGTTCTCGCCACTTTCTGCCGCGCCAAGGCGCGGCCCGTTCCGTTTCCGCCGTGCGCTGGCCGCGCTGGCCTGCTGCGCATGCCTGCCTGCGCTGGCGCAGCAGGCGGAGCCGGAACAGGCGGCCGCCGCGGCTGAAAGCCCGTTTGCGTTCCACGGCCAGAGCACGTACATCTGGCAGCGCAAGCCAGCCTTTAACGCCGCATATTCCGGCCCCAACAGCCTTGGCAGCGAACGGGCCAAGAGCTATTCGTTCAGCGCCACGCTGGACCTGGGCGTGAAGCTGTGGCGCGGCGCGGAATTCCACTTCAACCCGGAAGCCACGCAAGGCGTGCCGTTCTCCGAATTGCACGGCATGGGCGGCTTGTCCAACGGCGAGTTGGCCAAGGTATCGAGCACCAACCCGGTGTTCTACCGGGCGCGCGCCTTCGTGCGGCAGACCTGGGGCCTGGGCGGCGGCAGCGAAGCGCTGGAAGCGGATTTCAACCAGTTCGCGCGCACCGTCGACCAGCAGCGCGTGGTGCTGACGGCGGGCAACTTCGGCGTACTGGATGTCTTCGACCAGAACGAGTTCGGCTCGGACCCGCGCACGCAGTTCATGAACTGGTCGTTCTTGACGCATGGCGCGTTCGACTATCCGGCCGATGCGCGCGGCTATAACTGGGGTCTGTCGCTGGAGTACATCGGGGACGGCTGGTCGGCGCGCATCGGGCGCTTCCTGCAGCCGCTGGAATCCAACGGGCTGCGGCTCGACACCCGCATGTTCGAGCACTACGGCGACATCATCGAAGTGGAGAAGCGCTACCAGCTGGCCGGCCGGCCCGGCACCGCCCGGCTGCTGTGGTTCCGCAACAAGGCGCGCATGGGCGCGTTCAGCGATGCCATCGGCTTCGGCATGGCCAATAACACCACACCGGACGTCGCCGACGTGCGGCGCGAGCACGCCAAGAGCGGCGTGGGCGTGACACTGGTGCAGCAGGTCACCGATTCACTGGGGATGTTCGCGCGCGCCAGCCTGTCCGACGACAAGACCGAGACCTACGCCTTCACGGAGATCGGCCGCCAGGTGTCGGCGGGCGGCGTGCTGAAGGGCGATGCGTGGGGACGGGCGCGCGATGCGCTGGGCGTGGCGGTGGCGATCAACATGCTGGGCCCGAACCACCGCAACTACCTGGCCGCGGGCGGGCAGGGCGCGTTCCTGGGCGACGGTGCGCTGCGCTACGGGCCCGAGCAGATCCTGGAGATCTACTACAGCTTCCAGCTGGTGAAGTACCTGAGTATCAGCCCGGACTTCCAGTACGTGCGCAACCCTGGGTACAACCGCGACCGCGGGCCGGTGAAATTCTACGGGGTGCGGTTTCACGGGGAGTTCTGATCCTCCCCGCACGCCTTACTGCCGCGCGTTGCGCTTGTTATCCGGCCACGCTGTATTGAAGTTGGTGCGGAACGGATTGATATCGAGCCCGCCGCGGCGCGTGTAGCGCGCATACACCGCCAGCTTGACCGGCTTGCACTCGCGCATCACGTCCATGAAGATCCGCTCCACGCATTGTTCGTGGAACTCGTTGTGGTTGCGGAACGAGATCAGGTACTTGAGCAGCCCTTCCTGGTTGATCGGCGCACCCACGTAGCGGATCTGCACGCTGCCCCAGTCCGGCTGGCCGGTGACCAGGCAGTTGGACTTGAGCAGGTGCGACACCAGCGTTTCTTCCACCGGGGTTTCTTCCTGGTCCGCGCTGAGCAGCTCGGGCGCGGGCTCATAGCGGTCCACCTCGATATCGAGCCGGTCCAGCAGCAGGCCGTCGAGCTCACCCATCTTCTGCTTGCCCAGGTCCGCTTCAGTCACCAGCCGCACCTGCACGGTGCCGCCGGTGGCTTCGGACAGGTCGTGGTGCAGCAGCTGCTGCAGCGCCTCGGGTGAAGCAATTTTGGTCTGGTTGAACGAGTTCAGGTACAGCTTGAACGACTTGGACTCGATGATATTGGGCGTGTCCGACGGGATGATGAAGCTGGCCAGCGCCACCTGCGGCTTGCCCTTCAGGTTCAGCCACGACAGCTCGTACGCGTTCCAGATATCGACGCCGAAGAACGGCACCGGCTTGCCTTCGGGCAGGCCGATCTCGGTGCGCTTGGGCTGGCGCGGGATCGGGAACAGCAGCGAGGCGTCGTATTCGGTCTTGTAGGCCGAGGGCTTGCCCAGCGGCGAGTGTTCAGGGAGGCTCATGGGGCGCTCAGCAGGTGTCAGGACAGGAACAGCTTGTACACCGGGTTGTCGGTCTCGTCCCAGTGTACGTAACCCAGCGTTGAAAGGAAGGCGCGGAAGGCGCGCTTCTCGTTCTTCGGCACCTGGATGCCGACCAGGATGTTGGAGGTATCCGCGCCCTGGTTGCGGTAGTGGAACAGGCTGATATTCCAGTTCGGGCTCATGCTGGACAGGAACCGCATCAGCGCGCCCGGCCGCTCCGGGAACTCGAAGCGGAACAGCAGCTCGTCATGCGCCAGCGCCGAGCGCCCGCCCACCATGTAGCGGATATGCTGCTTGGCCAGTTCGTTGTTGGACAGGTCCAGCGTGTCGAAGCCGTGCTTGCGGAAGCTGGCGGCGATCTTGTCGTTCTCGGCGCGGCTGGCGATCTGCACGCCGACGAAGATATGCGCCATGCTGGTATCGGCGATGCGGTAGTTGAACTCGGTCACGCTGCGCGTGCCGACCAGCTCGCAGAAGCGCCTGAAGCTGCCGCGTTCTTCCGGGATGGTCACGGCGAACACGGCTTCGCGCGCCTCGCCCACCTCGGCGCGCTCGGCGACAAAGCGCAGGCGGTCGAAGTTCATGTTGGCGCCGCAGGCGATCGCCACCAGGTGCTGGCCCTTGAGCTTCTCGCGCTCGGCATAGGCCTTCAGGCCCGCCACGGCCAGCGCGCCGGCCGGCTCCAGGATGCTGCGGGTGTCCTGGAACACGTCCTTCAGGCCCGCGCAGATGGCGTCGGTATCCACCAGGATGATGTCGTCGACCAGCTCGCGCGTGATGCGGAAGGTCTCCTTGCCGACCAGCTTGACCGCGGTGCCGTCCGAGAACAGCCCCACTTCCTTCAGCTCGACGCGCTTGCCGGCGTCGACCGAGCGCTTCATCGCGTCAGAGTCCACCGTCTGCACGCCGATCACCTTGATCTCCGGGCGCACCGCCTTGATGTACGAGGCGATGCCAGAGATCAGTCCGCCGCCGCCGATGGCGACGAACACGGCATGGATCGGGCCCGGGTGCTGGCGCAGGATCTCCATGGCGATGGTGCCCTGGCCGGCGATGACCTCGGGATCGTCGAAAGGGTGGATGAAGGTCAGCTTGTGCTTTTTCTCCAGCTCCGCGGCATGGTTGTAGGCGTCGCTGTAGGACTCGCCGTGCAGCACGATTTCCACCCACTGGCCGCCGCGTTCGCGCACGGCGTCGATCTTCACCTGCGGCGTGGTCACCGGCATGGCGATGATGGCCTTGCACTGCAGGCGCGCCGCGGACAGCGCCACGCCCTGCGCGTGGTTGCCGGCCGAGGCGGCGATCACGCCGCGCCTGAGCTCTTCCGGCGTCAGCGAGGCCATCTTGTTGTATGCGCCGCGCAGCTTGAAGGAGAAGACAGGCTGGGTGTCCTCGCGCTTGAACCAGACCGCATTGCCGGTGCGCGCCGACAATTGATGCGCGTAGGTCAGTTCGGTCTCCTGCGCCACGTCGTAGACCTTGGCGGTCAGGATCTTCTTCAGGTAGTCGGGTCGGGCGGCGGACATGCGGGTCATGGTCTCAGGGCGGGCCGTGGGGGCGGCGCAAAAAAAGGCGGAAATTCTGGCGGAAACCGTCAATGATAAAGGATGGCGGCGACATCCACCCGGCCCGGGCGACGCTCCCGCCGCCCGCGGCATGCGGCCCGGGCCGGGTGGAGGGTGCTCTTCGTGTGAATGACGATGCACTTGTGTGGGCGGGGCGAGCCAGGGCGCAGCGGGGCCGCAGACGCTTGGCCCTGGACTTGCGTCGAGGCCAGGTTGCGTGCGCGCCATGTAGGACGGCGCCCGGTGGACGCCGGTCAAAACGACGTGTTACGGTGTAACGCGATGCCACAGCTACCGCTAATCGAACCCAATACCGCGCTGTTTCTCGACTTCGACGGCACCCTGGCCGATCTGGCCCCGCGCCCGGAACTGGTGCAGGTCGAACCCGAACTGGTCGGCACGCTGCACACGCTATTCGAGCGTCTGAACGGCGCGCTGGCTGTCATCTCCGGGCGGCCGATCTCTGAACTCGACCACTTCCTGCAGCCCCTGCGGTTGCCGGCCGCGGGCGTGCACGGTGCTGAATTCCGCACCGACGGCGGCATGGTATCCAGGACTTCCGCCCCCGGCCTGGAACCGCTGATCCCCCACCTGGAAGCGCTGGTGCGCGCCTATCCCGCCCTGCGGCTGGAGCGCAAGTCCGTTGCCGTCGCCATCCACTACCGCCAGGCGCCCGAACTGGCCGGCGTGGTCGATGCCGCGGTCACCGAAGTGCTGCGCCATGCTGTCGGACTGGAGGCGCTGCCCGGCAAGATGGTGGTCGAGATCAAGCCGGCCGGCGTCGACAAGGGCGACGCCATTGCCGCATTCATGAAATCTGCGCCCTTCGCCGAGCGCGTGCCGCTCTTTGCCGGCGACGACCTGACCGACGAACCGGGTTTTGCCGCCGTGCGCAAGCTTGGCGGGCTGGGCGTGCTGGTGGGCCAGCGCGAGACCGTGGCCAGCGTCAGCGTGTCCGGGCCGGCCGCGCTGCGCAGCTGGCTGCACCGCTCGGCCCGCGCGCTGGAAGGCGCCGGCGGCCAGCCGCGCGCCGTGCCGAATGAGGCCGAGCCAGGCCCGGCCCGGCGCACAACGACATCCTGAGGGAGGTATCGCTGTGACCAATCCGAGCAGCCCGAGCGAACCGGGCCAGCCGCCGACCGAAGGCGTGCACAAGACCGTGGACGGCGGCAGCCGCTTTGCCAATCCGTCGTTGTCGCTTGGCATGATCGGCAACTGCGCCATCTCTGCGCTGGTGGACTGCCGCGCGCGCATTGTCTGGTCGTGCCTGCCGCGCTTTGACGGCGACCCGGTATTCAACGCCCTGCTCGATCCGAGCGAGAACGCCGGCCATTTCTCGATCGAAATCGAGGACTTCCAGTCGTCGCGGCAATGGTACGAGCCCAATACCGCGGTGCTGCGCACGCGGCTGACGGACATCCACGGCAACTGCCTGGAGATCACCGACTTTGCGCCGCGCTTCTTCCGGCTGGGGCGCTATTTCCGCCCGACCACGCTGGTCCGGCGCCTGCGCCCGGTACGCGGCGCGCCGCGCGTGCGCGTGGTGGTGGCGCCGCGCTTCGAATGGGGCCGCAAGGCGCCGCAGATGACGCGCGGCAGCAGCCATGTGCGCTATATCGGCGACGACATGACCCTGCGCATGACCACCGACGCGCCGATGGCCTATGTGCTGTCGCATACGCCGTTCCTGGTCACGCGCGGGTACAACTTCATCCTCGGCCCCGACGAGACCCTCGCGCACGGCGTGGAAGAAACCGCGCGCGACTTCGAGCAGGAGACCACCGCCTACTGGCGCCTGTGGAGCCGCCGCCTGGCGGTGCCGCGCGAATGGCAGGACGCGGTGATCCGCGCGGCCATCACGCTGAAGATGTCGCTGTTCGAAGAGACCGGCGCCATCGTCGCGGCGATGACCACCAGCATCCCCGAGGCGCCGGGGAGCGGCCGCAACTGGGACTACCGCTTCTGCTGGCTGCGCGACGCCTTCTTCGTGGTGCGCGCGCTCAACAGCCTGTCCGAGGTCGGCACCATGGAGGACTACCTGCGCTGGCTGTCCAACGTGGTGATGCAGTCGCAGGACGGGCATATCCAGCCGTTGTACGGCATCGGCCTGGAGCGCGAGCTGCCTGAAAGCATGCTCGACCATCTGCCCGGCTACCGCGGCATGGGCCCGGTGCGCGTGGGCAACCAGGCGCAGGAGCACTTCCAGCATGACGTCTACGGCAACGTGGTGCTGGGCGCGGCCCAGGCCTTCCATGACCACCGCCTGCTGCACCGCGGCGGCCCCGCTGAATTCCGCCGGCTGGAAGAGGTGGGCGAACAGGCGGTGAAGGTGTTCGGCACCCCCGACGCCGGCATGTGGGAGCTGCGCACGCGGGCGCGCGTGCATACCTCATCGGCGCTGATGAGCTGGGCCGCCTGCGACCGCCTCGCCAAGATTGCCGACAAGCTGCAGCTACAGGCGCGTGCCGCCTACTGGCACGACCATGCCGAGCGCATGAAGGAGCGCATCCTGGCCGAATCCTGGAGCGAGGAGCGCCAGGCCTTCGCCGAGAGCTTCGGCGGGCGCGAGCTGGATGCCAGCGTGCTGCTGATGGCCGAAGTCAATTTCATCGAGCCGCGCGATCCGCGCTTCATCGCCACCGTCAAGGCGCTGGAGGCATCGCTGTGCGACGGCCCCTATATGCGCCGCTACGAGGCGCCCGACGATTTCGGCAAGCCCGAGACCGCGTTCAACATCTGCACGTTCTGGCGCATCGATGCCCTCGCGCGCATCGGCCGGCGCGAAGAAGCGCGCGAGATCTTCGAATCGATGCTGGCCTCGCGCAATCCGCTGGGGCTGCTGTCCGAGGATACCCATCCGGTGACCGGCGAGATGTGGGGCAATTTCCCGCAGACGTATTCGATGGTCGGGCTGATCAATGGCGCGATGCGGCTGTCGGCGCCGTGGGACACGGTGATCTGAACTGCCTGCGCGCACGGCAACCAGAACAGAGGACTCCAAGAACAACATATGCCAAGACTTGTAGCGGTATCCAACCGGGTCGCCGATCCCCGCAACGTGGCGGCGGGCGGCCTCGCCGTGGCGCTATCCGAAGCCCTGCGCCAGACCGGCGGCATGTGGTTCGGCTGGAGCGGCAAGGCGCTGGAAACCGCCCAGGGCGGCACGCCCGGTGAAGGCGACCTGCACCTGCAGCAGGCCGGCAACGTGACGCTGGCCACCGTCGACCTGAGCCGCGAGGACCACGACGCCTATTACCTGGGCTACAGCAACGGCGTGCTGTGGCCGGTATTCCACTACCGGCTGGACCTGGCGGATTTCGACTCCAACTTCCTGAACGGATACCGGCGCGTGAACCAGCTGTTCGCGCGCAAGCTGGCGCCGCTGCTGGAGCCCGACGACATCATCTGGATCCATGACTACCACCTGATCCCGCTGGCGTCAGAGTTGCGCGCGATTGGCTGCGGGCAGAAGATCGGCTTCTTCCTGCATGTACCGCTGCCGCCGCCGCTGATCCTGGCCGCCATCCCGCAGCACGAGTGGCTGATGCGCGCACTGTTTGCCTACGACCTGCTCGGCTTCCAGAGCCATGCGGATGTCGAGCACTTCTCGCGTTACGTGCAGGCCGAAGCGCAGGCCGAGCCGATGGGCGAGCACCGCTACCGCGCCTTCCACCGCACGGTGCGGGCGCAGGCCTTCCCGATCGGCATCGACGTCGACGAGTTCATGGAGCTGGGCCGCGGCGCGGATGCGCAGGAAACCTACGAGATGATGTGCGCGCAGTACGCGCGCCGCCGGCTGCTGCTGGGCATCGACCGGCTCGACTATTCCAAGGGCCTGCCGCAGCGGCTCAAGGCGTTCTACCGGCTGCTGGCCGAGTATCCCGAGAACCGCTCGAGCGCGACGCTGGTGCAGATCGCCGCGCCCTCGCGCGAGTCGGTGGATGCCTACGTCGACCTGCGCCGCGAGATGGAGCAGCTAAGCGGCTCCATCAACGGCGAGTTCGGTGAGCTGGACTGGATGCCGGTGCGCTATATCCACCGCACCACCGCGCGCAAGCGGCTGCCCGGCCTGTGCCGCGCCAGCCGCGTGGCGCTGGTGACGCCGCTGCGCGACGGCATGAACCTGGTGGCCAAGGAGTTCATCGCCGCGCAGGACCCGGAGGACCCGGGGGTGCTGGTGCTGTCGCGCTTTGCCGGCGCCGCCGAGCAGCTGCGCGAGGCGCTGCTGGTCAATCCGTACGACACCCGCGCCACCGCGCAGGCGATCCAGCAGGCGCTGCACATGCCGCTGGCCGAGCGCCAGCAGCGGCACCAGAAACTGCTGGAGCGCATCCGCGCGCAGGATGTGCACTGGTGGAGCAGCGAGTTCCTGCGCGCACTGACTGAGACCGAAGGGGCCTGAGGCGCGGGCTGTTCTTCCGGTCGGGGAGCATGACCATGAGCGAAGACCTGGCAGCGCAATCGTGCACGCCTTGCCGTGGCGGCGTGCCGCCGTTGACGCCGGCTGAGGCCGAGGATTTATTGCAGCAGGCGCCGGGGTGGGAGCTGGTCGATAGCGCGACGCGGCTCGAACGGCGTTTCACCTTCGGCAATTTCGCGCAGGCGCTGGCGTTCGTGAACGGCGTCGGGCAGCTGGCCGAGGCGCAGGGGCATCATCCGGAGATCAGCTTTGGCTGGGGGCATGCCACGGTGTCGTGGCGGACCAAGAAGATCAAGGGGTTGCACCGGAATGATTTCATCATGGCGGTGAAGACGAGCGAGTTGGCGGAGGGGATCGGCTGAGGTTGGTGGGGCGTTACTTCAAATCCCCGGGCGTATCAATATCGCGAAACGCTCCTTCATCCTCGGTCAGGATCCGCGTTACCGGTTTGTCTTTCAGCAACGCCCGCGCGCCCTCATCTCCGTCCAGCTTCAGCAATTCCTCACGCCAGGCTGCGCCAAAACCCACCGGATGCCCGCGTTGCCCGTTGCGCCAAGGCGCGGCGATGGTATCCGGCGTGGTGATCGTCAACGCCACCGCCCGGATCAGTTCCATCGGCAGCCAGGGCATGTCCGCCAGCGCCACCACCCAGCCGCGCGCTTCGGGCGTGGCGGCCACGGCGGCACGCAGGGCTGCGCCCATGCCGGCTTCGGCGTCGGCCGACTCCACCACGCGGCAGCCGCCGCGGCGCAGTTCCTCCGCCAGTGCCGGGTTGCCGGGGCGAATGACGGCGATCGATTCCGGCAGCGCCGCGGCCAGCGTGCGGGCGCTGCGCCAGGCCACGGAGCGGCCGCCGGGCAGCACCTCCAGCAGCTTGTTGCGTTTGCCGGCGGCGTCGAAGCGGCGGCCGAAGCCTGCGGCCAGCAGGATGCCGGTGGGCAGGTCGGTGCGGAGCAGGGGAGCGTTGGGGGCGGCAGTCATGGCGGGCACTCGCGAAGTCGTCAGGTGGGGTCAGGCGCGACGTCGCAGCTGCTGCCGGTGCTGGCAGCCATCTCGCGCGCGGCCTTGGCGCCTTCCACCTGCAGGATGTCGGGCAGCGATACGTGGTTCCTCGCCGCGATCACCTCGGCCAGGATCGAGATGGCGATCTCGGGCGGCGTGCGGCTGCCGATGTAGATGCCCACGGGGCCATGCAGCCGCGCCAGCTGCAGCTCGGTCAGGTCGAATTCCTTGAGGCGTTCGCGGCGCGCCTGGTTGTTGCGGCGCGAACCCAGCGCGCCCACATAGAAGGCCTTGGTGCGGAGCGCTTCCATCAGCGCCAGGTCGTCCAGCTTGGGGTCGTGCGTGAGCGCGATCACGGCGCAGCGCTCATCCAGCTTCATGTCGGTGACGGTGTCGTCCGGCATGGTGCGCACCATGGTGACGCCGGGGATGTCCCAGGTCTCGGTGTATTCCTCGCGCGGGTCGCACACGGTGACCTGGAAGCCCAGGCCCACGGCGATCTGGCACAGGTACTTGGACAGCTGCCCGGCGCCGATCACCAGCATGCGGTAGCGCGGGCCGTGGATGGTCAGCAGGGTCTTGCCGTCGAACACCAGGCCGTCGGTGGCGTTGGCCGGGCCCAGCGTGGCGGTGCCGGTGGCCATGTCGAGCGTGCGCGCGACCAGGCGGCCGTTCTCCACGGCGTCGAGCAGCTCGGCGATGCCGCTGCCCGGGGTCAGCGGTTCGGTGACCAGCTCGATGGTGCCGCCGCATGGCAGCCCGAAGCGGTGGGCTTCCTCGGCGCTGATGCCGTACTTGATCGCTTCCGGGTGGTCGGCGGTGATGCCTTGCCGGCGCACGCGGTCGATGATGTCATCCTCGATGCAGCCGCCCGAGACCGAGCCCACCACCAGGCCGTCGTCGCGCACGGCCAGCATCGCGCCTTCGGGCCGGGGCGACGAGCCCCAGGTCCGCACTACCGTGACCAGCAGCACGCGATGGCCTTGCTGCTGCCACTGCACGCTGTTCTTCAGGACTTCGAGATCCACGCTGTCCATGATCGTTTCCGCTTCGGTTCCTCTGTTGGTTCATTGTCGCCGGCGGCTGCGGCGGGGGCGCCCTCGGCCGCTGGCGTGTCGTCGGTGGCGTCAGGGGTGACGGCCTCGGTGAAGCGCGCAAAGAAGGTATCTGCCATCTTGCGTGCCGCGGCGTCCACCAGCCGCGAGCCGATCTGTGCGATCTTGCCCCCCACGTGGGCGTTGACGGTGTAGGTCAGCACGGTCTCGTCACCGTCTGGTTCCAGCCGGACCTGGGCGCTGCCCTTGCCGAAGCCCGCCGCGCCGCCCTGGCCATCGAAACGGATGGTGTAGCTGTCGGGGGCCTGGATGTCTTCCAGCGCCATGCGGCCCTTGAAGCGCGCCTTGACCGGGCCCACCGCGGCCGTCAGGGCCAGCTGGTAGGCGTTGTCGCCGTCGGGCTCGATACTCTCACATCCCGGGATGCATTGCTTGAGCAGCTCGGTGTCATTGAGCGCTTCCCATGCCACCTGCTGCGGGACCGGCAGGCGCTGGCTCTGGTTCATTTCCATGGCGGGGCTTCCTTGTTGTGCCTGGCGAGGGCAGGGGTGGCGGCCCGGGGCGGGCCGCCATGGTCGGACAGCAGCGTCTCGAGCGCCAGCAGGCTGTCCAGGTTATGGGCCGGGCGCAGTGCGTCCACATGCGGCAGGATGGCTTGCACGCCACGCGCCTGCGGGGTGAAGCCGGGGTAGCGCAGCAGCGGGTTGAGCCAGACGATGCGGTGCGCAAAGCGGCGCAGCCGTGCCATTTCTTCGCCGAGCAGGTCGATGTGCTCGTGGTCCAGGCCGTCGGTGACCAGCAGCACGGTAGCGCGCCCGGACAGCGTGCGTCGCGCCCAGTGGCGGTTGAAGGTGGCCAGCGCCGCGCCGATGCGGGTGCCGCCGGCCCAGTCGCGCACCTGGCCGGTGATCAGCGCGACGGCCTCGTCCGGGTCGCGTTCGCGCAGCGAGCGCGTGATGTTGGTCAGCCGCGTGCCGAACAGGAACACCGACAGCCGCTCGCGCGACTGCATCAGCGCATGGCAGAAGTACAGCACCGCGCGCGAGTACTGGCTCATCGAGCCGGAGATGTCGAGCAGCAGCACCACCGGCGGCTTGCGCTCGGCGTGCTTGCGGAATTTCCAGCGCAGCCACTCGCCATGCTGGCGCACCGCCAGGCGCGCGCTGGCGCGCAGGTCGGCATGGGTGCCGCAGGTGGCGGCGCGCAGGCGGCGGGTGCGCTGCAAGGCCAGGTGGGCGCGGCGCGTGCGCACCAGGTGCTGCAGCGCGCGCCATTCCTGCGCGGTCAGGGTCTCGAAGTCGCGCTGCGCCAGGCGTTCCTGGTCGGAGAAGGTCAGCGGCACGTGGATGCGCTCGGCTTCGGTTTGTGCCAGGCGTGACTGCGTTTCGGGCTGGCGCGCGGCCAGGGCATCGGCCAGCCGGTTGCTGCGCTTCGGCGGCGGCGCGCCGCTGTCGACGCGCGGCAGCAGCAGTGCGCGCAGCTTGCCTTCCCAGTCGGGATCGCGCCAGAACAGGTCGAAGGCGGCATCGAACAGCGGGCGCTGGTCGGGGCCGGACAGCACCAGCGCCGCCAGCGCGGCGCGCACCTCGTCGCGCTGGCCGATATCGACATGGCGCAGCGCCTGCAGCGCATCGACCGCATGGGCCGGCGACAGCGCGAAGCCGCCGTCGCGCAACAGCCGCATGAAGTGCGTGACGTTGCGCGCCAGCACCGGCAGGGCCAGTGCGGCAGGCCGTACAGCGGCGTGCAGCGTGGCCACGGTCAGCCTCCCGGCGTGGCACCCGCCAGCAGCTCGGCCACGGTGGGGCCATCCACGCGCGCCAGGTCGTCCTGGTACTTGAGCAGCACGCCCAGCGTGTCGCGCACGGACTGCGGATCGAGCTCGGTCGCGCCCAGCGCGGACAGCGCGCGGCACCAGTCGATGGCCTCGGCGATGCCCGGTGCCTTGAACAGGTCGATGCCGCGCAGCCGGTGGATAAAGTCGATGGCCTGGGCCTGCAGTGCCGCGGCGGCCTCGGGGGCGCGCGCGGCCACGATCTGCAGTTCGCGGTCGCGCTCCGGGTAGCCCATCCACTGGTACAGGCAGCGGCGCTTGAGGGCATCGTGGACTTCGCGGGTGCGGTTGGAGGTGATCACGATCAGCGGCGGACGCTCGGCGCGGATCACGCCGATCTCGGGGATCGACACCTGGAATTCGGACAGCACCTCCAGCAGGAAGGCTTCGAAGGGCTCGTCGGCGCGGTCGATCTCGTCGATCAGCAGCACGCGCGGGACGTCCGGTGCGGCAGGGTCGGGCAGCAGTGATTCCAGCAGCGGGCGCTTGAGCAGATAGTCGTCGTGGTACAGCGACTGCGCCTCTGGACGTTCGCCGCGTGCCTCGGCCAGGCGCAGCGCCATGATTTGGCGCGGGTAGTCCCATTCGTACAGCGCGCTGGCGGCGTCCAGCCCTTCATAGCATTGCAGCCGCAGCAGCCGCGTGCCGAGCACGCCCGCCATCGCATGCGCCATGGCGGTCTTTCCGACGCCGGGCTCGCCTTCCAGGAACAGCGGCCGCTGCATGCGCATGGCGAGATAGAGCACCGTGGCGGTCTCGCGGTCGGCGAAGTATTGCTGGCGTTCCAGCTGGGCGATGGTGTCGTCGATGGAGGTGGGAAGCATGAGCAATCTTGTGTGCCGATGCGGAAAATACGCCGGCGGTTTGCGCCCCTCTCCTGCCGTGCAGGAGAGGGGCGACAACATGCGGCAGCGGGGAAGCGCTATCCCTTCGCCGCCGCCTCCACCGCCCGCGCCGCCAGCACCGGGATCAGATGCGCCCGGTATTCCGCCGACGCATGCAGGTCGGCGTTCAGCGTCGACGCATCGACCTTCACCCCACGCGCCGCCTGCGCGCTGAAGCTGGCCGACAGCGCCTGCTCCAGCGGCTGGCAGCGGAACACGCTGTCGGCCGCGCCTGTCACCGCCACGCGCACCGTATTGCCGGTGCGCGCCACCATCACGCCCACCAGCGCGAAGCG
The DNA here is from genome assembly GCF_059419025.1 of Cupriavidus sp. GW821-FHT07C08. Taxonomy (NCBI): domain Bacteria; kingdom Pseudomonadati; phylum Pseudomonadota; class Betaproteobacteria; order Burkholderiales; family Burkholderiaceae; genus Cupriavidus; species Cupriavidus sp. GW821-FHT07C08. The sequence continues at coordinate 57,441 of NZ_JBWKQZ010000012.1, read as the reverse complement.
CGAGGCCGGGTTGCGGAACTTGGCGTAGGCAGCCTGCTCCGGGATCGGGAAGCGCACCGCGGTGATCAGCTCGTCCGGTTCCAGCGCGGTTTCATAGAGGCCCTTGAAGAAGTCGTCGGCGGCGATGGTGCGGCGGTCGGTGACCACGGTCGCTCCCAGCCCCAGCACAGCCGCGGGGTAGTCGGCAGCGGGATCGTCATTGGCGAGCGCGCCGCCGATGGTGCCCATGGCGCGCACCTGGCGGTCGCCGATGCCGCCGGCCAGTGCCGCCAGCGCCGGGATGCGCTGGCGCACCTCGGCATGCTCGGCCACATCGGCATGGCGCGCGGCGGCGCCGACCACGATTTCATTGCCTTCGACGCGGATGTCGGCCATGCCGGGAATGCGCGCCACGTCCACCAGCACGGAGGGTGCGGCCAGCCGCAGTTTCATCGCGGCCAGCAGGCTCTGGCCGCCGCCGAGGAACTTGGCGTCGGGATCGGCCTTGAGCGTGGCCACGGCCGCCTTGGCATCCGCGGCGCGTTCAAAATTGAATGCGTACATGTCGGTTTCCTTTGCGGTGTGCGTGGGTCACGGCCGGGCGGCCTGGATGGCCTGCCAGACCCGGTGCGGCGTGGCGGGCATCTGGATGTCCTTCACGCCCAGCGGGCTGAGCGCATCTACCAGCGCGTTGATGAACGCCGGCGGCGAGCCGATCGCGCCGGCTTCGCCGCAGCCCTTCACGCCCAGCGGGTTGTGGGTGCAGGGCGTGCCGGTGGCGGTCTCGACGGTGAAGTCGGGCAGGTCGCCGGCACGCGCCATGGCGTAGTCCATGTACGAGCCGGTCAGCAACTGGCCGCTGTCGTTGTCGTAGATGCACTGCTCCAGCATGGCCTGGCCCAGCCCCTGGCCGATGCCGCCATGGACCTGGCCTTCGACGATCATCGGGTTGATGATGTTGCCGAAGTCGTCCACCGCGGTGAACTTGACCACCTGCGACTCGCCGGTATCGGGATCGACTTCCACCTCGCACACATAGGCGCCGGACGGGTAGGTGAAGTTGGTCGGGTCGTAGAACGCGTTTTCGTTCAGGCCCGGCTCCAGCTTGTCGAGCGGATAGTTGTGCGGCACGTAGGCGGAGAGCGCGACTTCGCCGAAGGTCTTGGTGCGGTCGGTGCCGGCCACGCGGAACACGCCGTTGCTGAACTCGATGTCGGTGTCGGCGGCTTCCAGCAGGTGCGCGGCGATCTTCTTGGCCTTGGCCTCGATCTTGTCGAGCGCCTTGACGATGGCCGAGCCGCCCACCGCCAGCGAGCGCGAGCCATAGGTGCCCATGCCGAACGGCACCCGGCCGGTGTCGCCGTGCACGATCTCGACCTGGTCCAGCTGCAGCCCGAGCCGGTCGGCGACCACCTGCGCGAAGGTGGTCTCGTGCCCCTGGCCATGGCTGTGCGAGCCGGTGAACACGGTCACGGTGCCGGTCGGGTGCACGCGGATCTCGCCCACCTCGAACAGCCCCGCGCGCGCGCCCAGCGCGCCGGCGATATTCGACGGCGCCAGCCCGCAGGCCTCGATATAGCAGGAATAGCCCAGGCCGCGCAGCTTGCCGCGCTGCTTCGCTTCGTCGCGCCGGGCCGGGAAGCCCTTGACGTCGGCCAGCTCCTGCGCGCGCGCCAGGCACGGCTCGTAGTCGCCGGTGTCGTATGTCAGGCCCACCGGCGTGGCGTACGGGAACTGGCGGATGAAATTCTTGCGGCGCAGCTCGGCCGGGTCGATCTTCATCTCGTGCGCGGCGGTTTCTACCAGGCGCTCGACCACATAGGTGGCCTCGGGCCGGCCGGCGCCGCGATAGGCATCCACCGGCGCGGTGTTGGTGAAGACCGACTGCACCTCGGCGTAGATCGCGGGCGTGGCGTACTGGCCCGCCAGCAGCGTTGCATACAGGATGGTGGGCACGCTGCTGGCGAAGGTCGACAGGTAGGCGCCCATATTGGCGGTGGTATGCACCCGCATCGCCAGGAACTTGCCGTCGGCGTCGAGCGCCAGCTCGGCCCTGGTCACGTGGTCGCGGCCGTGGGCATCGGTCAGGAAGGACTCGGAGCGGTCCGCGGTCCACTTGACCGGGCGCCCGATCTTCTTCGAGGCCCAGGTCAGCGCCACGTCTTCCGGGTACAGGAAGATCTTGGAGCCGAAGCCGCCGCCCACGTCCGGCGCGATGATGCGCAGGCGCGATTCGGGCAGCCCCAGCACGAACGCGCCCATCAGCAGGCGTTCGACGTGCGGGTTCTGGTTGGCCACGTAGACGGTATAGCTGTCGTCCTGGCGTGTATAGCTGGCGTTGACCGCGCGCGGCTCGATCGCGTTGGGAATCAGCCGGTTGTTGACGATGTCCAGCGTGGTCACATGCGCGGCCTTGGCAAAGGCGGCGTCGGTGGCGGCCTTGTCGCCGTGGCCCCAGGTGTAGCAGGTGTTGGCGGGCACGTCGTCATGCACCAGGGTGGACGCCTTGGCGGCATCGGCAGCGCTGACCACGGCGGGCAGCTCTTCATAGTCGACGTCGATCTTCTCGGCGGCGTCGCGCGCCTGCTGCAGGGTCTCGGCGATGACCAGCGCGACCTGGTCGCCGACGTGGCGGACCTTGTCGTGGGCAATCACCGGGTGCGGCGGCTCCTTCATCGGCGAGCCGTCGATGCTGTGGATCAGCCAGCCGCAGGGCAGGCCGCCGACCTTGTCGGCCGCCAGGTCGTCGCCGGTCAGCACGGCGATCACGCCGGGCGCGGCCAGCGCCTCGGTCTTGTCGATCGAGCGGATGCGCGCATGCGCGTGCGGCGAGCGCAGGAAGTACGCGTAGCTTTGCTGCGGCAGCACGATGTCGTCGGTGTACTGGCCGTTGCCGGTCAGGAAGCGATAGTCTTCCTTGCGCTTGACCGGCGCGCCTACCAGGCGTTGGTTCTCGGGTGCGTTCATGGCCGGTCCCCCTTATTCCGCGCTGGCGGTGGTGCCCTGCATGGCCGCCTGGCCCTGCTGCACTGCGCGCACGATGTTGTGGTAGCCCGTGCAGCGGCACAGGTTGCCTTCCAGGTGGGCGCGGATGGTGGCGGCGTCGGCGCCGGGGTGTTCCTGCACCAGCGCGGTGGCGCTCATCACCATGCCGGGCGTGCAGAAGCCGCATTGCAGGCCGTGGCATTCGCGGAAGGCTTCCTGCATCGGGTGCAGCGTGCCGGGAGCGGCGAGGCCCTCAATGGTGGTCACGGCGGCGCCGTCGGCCTGGACCGCGAGGATATTGCACGACTTGACCGCCCGGCCATCCAGGTGGACCGTGCAGGCGCCGCACTGCGCGGTGTCGCAGCCGACGTGGGTGCCGGTCAGGCGCAGCTGTTCGCGCAGGAACTGGACCAGGAGGGTGTTGGGTTCTACCTGCGCGTCAACGGACTTGCCGTTGACCGTCAGGCGGATCGGAATCGCCATGCTTGTCTCCATGTGGGGTGGACGCGCATGACCAATTGCCCGAAATCCCGAACGAACTGCGTGGGACTGGCCACGACGCGGTACTGCCGCTTAAGACGGCTATAGGACGGCTAATTCGTGATATTGGTGCTGCCGCTACAACTGCTGTAGGTGCGCCAGCGCACGCGGCGAGCGGCTTCAATGCTGGCGCGAATGCTGCGGCCGGCGAACGATTGGCCGCAACAGGCTCTAACAGTTAATCACAAATCCAGCACAGGTGCCATGTGGTTTGCCCGCTCCCCATTCGGGGGGCGGGGTCCTGGCAGGGCCGCTGCTAGAATGGCCCGGCCCCCTTGCTCACCCTGACATGGAAGCCTTCTTCGACTGGCTGTTCGAGACCATTGCCCTGCCCAAGGTGGGCCTGCCCGCGATCTTTGTGGTCAGCCTGATCTCGGCCACGCTGCTGCCGCTGGGCTCGGAGCCGGCGGTGTTCGGCTACGTCAAGCTCAACCCGCATATGTTCTGGCCGGCGATCGTGGTGGCCACGCTTGGCAACACGGTCGGCGGTGCCATCGACTGGTGGCTGGGCTACGCCGCCAAGCTGGCGCTGGTGCGCTACCACAAGCGGCGCCGGGCGCGCGAGCATGACCTTGAGCACCTTGAGCACCGCAAACATATGCGCAAGCCGCCCAAGCCCAAGCTCGATGCGCGCTACTTCCGCTGGATGCGCCGGCTTGGGCCGCCCACGCTGCTGTTCTCGTGGCTGCCTGGGATTGGTGATCCATTGTGCACTTTGGCGGGCTGGCTGCGCCTCTCATTCTGGCCCAGCCTGGCCTGGATGGCGGTCGGCAAATTCATCCGCTACCTGTTCATGACCGCCAGCCTGCTGTGGATCCCGGACAGCTTTTGGCACAACATTGCGCAAATGTGGAAGGCCTGGTTCTGATCCGGTGCGCCGCCGGCACCACCGCAGGGCGCCGGTGCCACCGCCAAAGTGTCGCCTAATCCCTTGTTCCAACAAGGATTCCTCCATGTTGCGGTGCGGCGAAACCGGGCCTTGCAGTACAATCGCCCTTTAATGAACGATTCGCGCACTGTCCCCGTGCGCAGCAGGAAGCGGTCCCCCAATGAACGCCCCACTCGTGCTCGACGCCAAGCTCGCCGCGCAGGACGCCCCGCCGCGCCTGCGTGAAATTCCCTATAACTACACGTCCTTCTCGGACCGCGAGATTGTCATCCGCCTGCTCGGCGAGGAAGCCTGGCGCATCCTGGACGAGCTGCGCAGCGAGCGGCGCACCGGCCGCTCGGCCCGCATGCTGTACGAGGTGCTGGGTGATATCTGGGTGGTTCGCCGCAATCCCTACCTGCAGGACGACCTGCTGGAAAATCCCAAGCGCCGCCAGATGCTGGTCAGCGCGCTGCACCACCGCCTGAACGAGATCGAGAAGCGCCGCGCCGCTGACCGTGCCGAGCACGCCGAGCCCGCCGCCGAGGACCGCTCGCATCGCGTGGAGCAGTTGGTGGCGTTCGCCAAGCAGGCGATCGAGGACTTCAAGAACGAATTTGCCGCGGCCTATGACCTGCGCAAGCGCGCCCAGCGCGTGCTGGGCAAGGTCACGCAGAAGGACAACATCAAGTTCGACGGCCTGTCGCGCGTCTCGCACGTGACCGACGCCACCGACTGGCGCGTGGAATATCCGTTCGTGGTGCTGACGCCGGATACCGAGGAAGAGATCGCCGGCCTGGTCAAGGGCTGCTTCGAGCTCGGCCTGACCATCATCCCGCGCGGGGGCGGCACCGGTTACACCGGCGGCGCCGTGCCGCTGACGCCGATGAGCGCGGTCATCAATACCGAGAAGCTGGAACAGCTCGGCCCGGTCGAGCAGACCGACCTGCCGGGCGTGTCGCACAAGGTTGCGACCATCTTCTCCGGCGCCGGCGTGGTGACGCGCCGCGTGGCCGATGCGGCCGACAAGGCCGGCCTGGTGTTCGCGGTCGACCCGACCTCGATCGATGCCTCGTGCATCGGCGGCAACGTGGCCATGAACGCCGGCGGCAAGAAGGCCGTGCTGTGGGGCACCGCGCTGGACAACCTGGCCTGGTGGCGCATGGTGGACCCGGAGGGCAACTGGCTGGAGATCACCCGGCTGGACCACAACCTGGGCAAGATCCACGACGTGCCGGTGGCCACCTTCGAGCTGAAGTGGTCGGATGGCAACCGTGCGCCGGGCGAGAAGGTGCTACGCACCGAGACGCTCGCCATCGAGGGCCGCAAGTTCCGCAAGGAAGGCCTGGGCAAGGACGTCACCGACAAGTTCCTGGCCGGCCTGCCGGGCGTGCAGAAGGAAGGCTGCGACGGCATCATCACCAGCGCGCGCTGGATCCTGCACCGCATGCCGAAGTTCATCCGCACGGTTTGCCTGGAGTTCTTCGGCCAGGCGCGCGACGCCATCCCAAGCATTGTCGAGATCAAGGACTTTCTCGACGCCGAGACCAAAAAGCCGGGCGGCGCCATCCTGGCCGGCCTGGAGCACCTGGACGAGCGCTACCTGCGCGCGGTCGGCTACGCCACCAAGAGCAAGCGCAACGCCTTCCCGAAGATGGTGCTGATTGGCGATATCGTCGGCGACGATGAAGACGCCGTGGCGCGCGCCACCTCGGAAGTGATCCGCATGGCCAACGGCAAGAGCGGAGAAGGCTTTATCGCCGTCAGCCCCGAGGCGCGCAAGAAGTTCTGGCTGGACCGTTCGCGTACCGCCGCGATTGCGAAGCATACCAACGCCTTCAAGATCAACGAAGACGTGGTGATCCCGCTGAACCGCATGGGCGAGTACACCGACGGCATCGAGCGCATCAATATCGAACTGTCGATCAAGAGCAAGCTCAAGCTGGTCGACACGCTGGAAGCGTTCTTCGCGCGCGGCAACCTGCCGCTGGGCCGCAGCGACGACGCCAACGAAATCCCCAGCGCCGAGCTGCTGGAAGACCGCGTGCAGCACGCGCTGACGCTGCTGCGCGAGATCCGCGCGCGCTGGCGCTACCTGCAGGACCACATGGACGTGCCGCTGGCGCAGGCCAAGGCCTCGCTGATCGGTCACGGCCTGGGGCTGCTCGGGCAGGAGTTCGAGGCGCGCCTGCACCAGCAGCCGGATGCCACCGTGTTCCACCTGCTGCAGGACCGCACCATCCGCGTGTCGTGGAAGAACGAGATCCGCGCCGAACTGCGCAAGATCTTCAACGGCGGCGAGTTCAAGCCGATCCTGGACGAGGCCCAGAAGATCCACAAGCAGGTGCTGCGCGGCCGCGTCTTCGTGGCGCTGCACATGCACGCCGGCGACGGCAACGTGCACACCAATATCCCGGTGAATTCCGACGACTACGACATGCTGCAGGACGCGCACCGCGCGGTGGCCCGCATCATGGCGCTGGCGCGTTCGCTCGACGGCGTGATCTCGGGCGAGCACGGCATCGGCATCACCAAGCTGGAATTCCTCACCGAGGAAGAAATCGGCGACTTCCGCGCCTACAAGGCCAAGGTCGACCCGCAGGGCCGCTTCAACAAGGGCAAGCTGCTGCCCGGCGCCGACCTGCGCAATGCCTACACGCCGTCGTTCGGCCTGATGGGGCATGAGTCGATCATCATGCAGCAGAGCGATATCGGCGCCATTGCCGAGAGCGTCAAGGACTGCCTGCGCTGCGGCAAGTGCAAGCCCGTGTGCGCCACCCACGTGCCGCGCGCCAACCTGCTGTACAGCCCGCGCAACAAGATCCTGGCGACTTCGCTGCTGATCGAAGCCTTCCTGTATGAAGAGCAGACCCGCCGCGGCATCTCGGTCAAGCACTGGGACGAGTTCTCCGACGTGGCCGACCATTGCACCGTGTGCCACAAGTGCGTGACGCCGTGCCCGGTCAAGATCGACTTCGGCGACGTGTCGATGAACATGCGCAACCTGCTGCGCAAGATGGGGCAGAAGAAGTTCAACCCCGGTACCGCGGCGTCGATGTTCTTCCTCAACGCCACCAACCCCGAGACCATCAACCTGACCCGCAAGGTCATGATCGACTGGGGCTACAAGGCGCAGCGCCTCGGCAACGACGTGCTGAAGAAGTTCGCCAAGAAGCAGACCGCGCATCCGCCCGCGACCGTGGGCAAGGCGCCGGTGCGCGAGCAGGTGATCCACTTCATCAACAAGAAGATGCCGGGCAACCTGCCCAAGAAGACCGCGCGCGCGCTGCTCGACATCGAAGACAACGAGATCGTGCCGATCATCCGCGACCCGAAGGCAACCACGCCGGAATCGGAAGCGGTGTTCTACTTCCCGGGCTGCGGCTCGGAGCGGCTGTTCTCGCAGGTCGGGCTGGCCACGCAGGCGATGCTGTGGCACGTCGGCGTGCAGACCGTGCTGCCGCCGGGCTACCTGTGCTGCGGCTATCCGCAGCGCGGCAACGGCCAGTACGACAAGGCCGAGAAGATCGTCACCGACAACCGCGTGCTGTTCCACCGCGTGGCCAACACGCTGAACTACCTCGACATCAAGACCGTGGTGGTCAGCTGCGGCACCTGCTACGACCAGCTCGCCGGCTATGAATTCGACAAGATCTTCCCGGGCTGCCGCATCATCGACATCCACGAATACCTGCTCGAGAAGGGCGTGAAGCTGGAAGGCGTGACCGGTACGCGCTACATGTACCACGATCCCTGCCACACCCCGATCAAGACCATGGACCCGACCAAGCTGGTCAACGACCTGATGGGCGGGAACACCGGTCTGGGCAAGATCGAGAAGAACGAGCGCTGCTGCGGCGAATCGGGCACGCTGGCGGTGACGCGTCCGGATATCTCGACCCAGGTCCGCTTCCGCAAGGAAGAAGAGATGACCAGGGGCGCAGACAAGCTGCGCGCCGACGGCTTCACCGGCGACGTCAAGATCCTGACCAGCTGCCCGTCGTGCCTGCAGGGGCTGTCGCGCTACAAGGAAGATGCTTCGGTGCAGGCGGATTACATCGTCATCGAGATGGCCAAGCATTTGCTGGGCGAGAACTGGATGCCGGAGTATGTGGCCAAGGCCAATGCCGGCGGCATTGAACGCGTGCTGGTGTAAGCCAACGCCATGACGCGCGCTCCAAACTGCCCGCTCTGCGAAACCGACGGCGGCGAACTGGTCTGGATGGGCGACCGCGCCCGGCTGATCCTGGTCGAGCATGACCGTTTCCCGGGCTTCTGCCGCATCGTCTGGAACGACCACGTGGCCGAGCTGAGCGACCTGGACGATGCCGACCAGGCCTGGCTGATGCGGCTGGTCGCACGTGTCGAACGGGTGGTGCGCGAGGTCATGGCGCCGGACAAGGTCAATCTGGCGGCCTTTGGCAATATGGTGCCGCACCTGCACTGGCACATCATCCCGCGCTACCGCTGGGACACCCATTTCCCCGAGGCGATCTGGGCCGCGCCGCAACGCGCGGCGGATGCCGTGCGGGTGCAGGAACTGGCCAGCCGGCTGCCGGCGCTGCGTACGGCGCTTTCGCTGCTCGAAGCCGGCGACGCCTGAGGGGTGCGCGGAACCCACGCCTGGCCGTGACCGTCTGAATGCTGTTGCCGCCGTGGCCTGCCGCCACGGTATCCAGAACAACAAGCCCGGCCGGCATCCGCTGACGGGCCAAGCGCTGCCGCTATGTCCTCCACTCCGACTTCCGTCACCGTACCGGGCCCGGCCGTCCCTGCCAGGGCCCTCAAGATCCAGAGCCGGCTGCGCATGGCCGCCACCTGGGCACTGATCAAGCCTTACTGGAAATCCGACGACCGCGTCGCCGGGCTTGGCCTGCTGGCCCTGGTGGTCGTGCTCAACCTCGGCATCGTCTATATCAACGTGCTGCTCAACGAGTGGAACCGCGTGTTCTACAACGCGCTGGAGCAGCGCGACTACGCCTCGTTCAAGGTGCTGCTGCTGCGCTTCTCGTGGATCGCGGCGTTCTTTATCGTGGCGGCGATCTCGCGCCAGTACTACACCATGATGCTGCAGATGCGCTGGCGTACCTGGATGACCGGCCGCTTCATGGGCCACTGGCTCGGGCACCAGGCCTATTACCGCATCGAGCAGACCCACACCACCGACAACCCTGACCAGCGTATCGCCGACGATCTGCGCCAGTTCACCGACGGCGCGCTGTCGTTGTCGCTCGGGCTGCTCAACTCGGTGGTGACGCTGCTGTCCTTCGTCGGCATCCTGTGGACGGTATCGGGGCCGATCAGCTTTGCAATGGGCGGCACTGAATGGACCATTCCCGGTTACATGGTGTGGTTCGCGGCGGGCTATGCGGTGATCGGCTCGCTGGTGGCGCACGTGGTCGGCCGCCCGCTGATCGGCCTGAACTTCCAGCAGGAACAGTACGAGGCGGATTTCCGTTTCACGCTGGTGCGCCTGCGCGAGAACAGCGAGCCGGTGGCGCTGTACCGCGGCGAGCCGACCGAGCAGGCCGGCCTGCGCGCGCGCTTCGACCGCATCCGCGCCAACTGGAACCAGCTGATGCGCTATACGCGGCGGCTGACCTTCGTCAGCTCCGGCTATGCCCAGTTCGCCATCATCTTCCCGATCCTGGTGGCGGCGCCGCGCTACTTTGCCGGCAAGATGACGCTGGGCGGGCTGATGCAGACCAGCTCCGCCTTCGGCCAGGTGCAGGGCGCGCTGTCGTGGTTTGTCGACAGCTACGCCACGCTGGTGGGCTGGAAGGCCGCCGCCAACCGCCTGATCGATTTCCAGGAAGCGATCCGCGTGGCCGAGCGCCAGGACATGGCGCCGGGCGGCGTGCGCGATATCGAGGTGGAACATACCGGCAAGCCGCAGAATGGCATCACCATCGACGGCCTGGCGCTGGCACTGCCGGTACGCGCCGCGCGCAGCGCGGCCGTGGGCCAGCGGCCGCTGGTGGCGCCGTTCTCGCTATCGGTCGCGCCGGGCGAGCGCTGGCTGGTCAGCGGCCCGTCTGGTTGCGGCAAGAGCGTGCTGTTCCGCGCGCTGGCGGGGATCTGGCCGTACGGCAGCGGCACCGTGACCATGCCCGACGGCGCGCGCATGCTGTTCCTGCCGCAGCGCAGCTACCTGCCGATCGGCACGCTGGCCGATGCGCTGGCTTACCCCGACGCTGGCACCGTGCACAGCGCGGAAGCGCTGCAGGCGGCGCTGCGCCAGGCGCGGCTGGCTGCGCTGGTGGACCAGCTCGACGTGTTCGACAACTGGTCGCTGCGGCTGTCGCCGGGCGAACAACAGCGGCTGGCGTTTGCGCGCGCACTCTTGCAGAAGCCCGACTACCTGTTCCTGGACGAGGCCACCAGCGCGCTGGACGAGGAAACCGAGGGCGTCATGTACAAGCTCATGGTGGACTCGCTGCCCGGTGCGGCCATCGTCAGCATCGCCCACCGCAGCACCGTGGCGGCCTTCCACGGCCGGCGCCTGCGCTACGTGCCGCAGGATGGGGACGCCGCCCGGGCTGCGCAAGCCGGCGAGCCTGGGGTAAGCTATCGGGTCGTATGCGAAGCGTGATGCCGTGCCGTAACGGCAGCATCGCGCGGCAATCACCCCCTCAGGAGCGACCCTAACCGGGCCGCGATCATCATGGCAGGCCTGGAAAAAGACACTCCTCATCCCACCGCGCTGACCGTCCATACGCAATCCCGCGTGCTGGAGATCGGCTTCGACAATGGCCGCAGCTTCCGGCTGCCGTTCGAGCTGCTGCGCGTGTATTCGCCGTCCGCTGAAGTCCAGGGCCACGGCCCGGGGCAGGAAGTGCTGCAGACCGGCAAGCGCGAGGTCGGCGTCAACGCGGTCGAGCCGGTCGGCAACTACGCGATCCTGATCCGCTTTACCGACGGCCACGACACCGGCATCTATTCCTGGGACCTGCTGTACCGCCTCGGCGACAACCAGGATGCGCTCTGGCAGGACTACCTGCAGCGCCTGGAAGCCGCCGGCGCCGACCGCGACACCCCGATGCCCGCCACCGGCGCTGCCGGCGGCCACGGCTGCGGCCATCACTGAGCCGCGCCGAACCGATTACCCTGGAGTCTGAAAGATGAGTGAAACCCACTTCGGGTTTGAAAAGGTCGACGAAGCGGAAAAGGCCGACAAGGTTGCCGGCGTATTCCATTCGGTGGCAAGCAAGTACGACGTGATGAACGACCTGATGTCGGGCGGCATGCACCGGCTCTGGAAGATGTTCACCATCGCCCAGGCCGGCGTGCGCCCCGGCCACAAGGTGCTGGATATCGCCGGCGGCACCGGCGACCTGGCCAAGGCGTTCGCCAGGCAGGCCGGCCCGACCGGGCAGGTCTGGCTGACCGATATCAACGAGTCGATGCTGCGCGTGGGCCGCGACCGGCTGCTGAACAAGGGCATCGTCACGCCGGTGTGCCTGTGCGACGCCGAGCACATCCCGTTCCCGGACAATTACTTCGACCTGGTCACGGTGGCCTTCGGCCTGCGCAACATGACGCACAAGGATGCCGCGCTGGCCGAGATGCGCCGGGTGGTCAAGCCGGGCGGCAAGGTCATGGTGCTGGAATTCTCCAAGGTGTGGAAACCCCTGGAGAAGGCCTACGACGTCTATTCTTTCAAGGTGCTGCCGTGGCTGGGTGAGCGGGTGGCAGGGGATGCCCCCAGCTATCGCTATCTCGCGGAATCGATCAGAATGCATCCAGACCAGGTTTCACTTGTACGCTTGATGGAACATGCTGGCCTGGAAAATGTCGAATACTTCAATCTGACGGCCGGAGTGGTGGCGCTCCACGTCGGGCGCAAGTATTAAGAAGACTTGAAATCGCCATGCCTCGCCCGCATATAGGGTGAAACTGACAGGGGATAGCAGAATATGTCGTCATTTCGTGGAAAATTCCTGGTTGGGTCGCTGATTACCGCGATTGCCTTCGGGATGGTGTTCGACGCCAATGCCAAGCGCATGGGCGGTTCGCGCAGCATCGGCAAGCAGTCGTCGACGGTCACGCAACAGCGCCAGCAGGCGCCGCAGCCCACTTCGCCGACCCAGCAACCGGCCCAGCAGCCCAATCAGGCAGCCCCGGCCACGGCTGGCGCCGCCGGCGCGGCTGCCGCGGCAGCTCCCAAGCGCAACTGGGGCGGCATCCTGGGCGGCATCGCCGCCGGCCTGGGTATCGGCTGGCTGCTGTCGCACTTCGGCCTGGGCGGCGCGGCGCTGGGCTTCCTGTCCAACCTGATCCTGATCGCGCTGGTGGCGTTCGCGGCGATCTGGCTGATCCGCAAGTTCCGTGGCGGCAGCAAGCGCACCCAGCAGCCGGCCTACGCCGGTGCCGGCAACGCGCCGAACCTGGACCGCAGCGCCGAGCCCATGTTCCGCGGTGAGCCGACGCCTGTGTCTTCGGGTAGCCCGGCAGGCGCGGCCGCCAGCACGGTACTGCCGGCAGCATCGGTGGCCCCGGTGGCCGCCGATGCCGTGGCCCAGCAGCCGTGGGGCGTGCCGGCCGACTTCGATACCGAAGCCTTCCTGCGCAATGCCAAGGTCCACTTCGTGCGCCTGCAGGCCGCGTGGGACGCCGGCAACCTGGATGACATCCGCGAGTTCACCACGCCGGAGATGTTCGCCGAGATCAAGATGGACCTGTCCGAGCGCGGCGCCGAGGTCAACAAGACCGACGTGGTCACGCTGGAAGCCCAGCTGCTCGGCATCGAATCGGCCGCCGCCCAGCATATCGCCAGCGTGCGCTTCTCGGGCATGATCCGCGAGAAGTCCGGCGAGGCGGCCCAGCCGTTCGGCGAGGTCTGGAACCTGGCCAAGCCTGCCAGCGGCACCGGCGGCTGGCTGCTGGCCGGCATCCAGCAAGAGTCCTGATGCCGCACCCCGCGGCGGTGATGCGCCGGGGGGAGTAGCTTAGAATGGAGGCCCACGCGAAAGCGTGGGCCTTTTTTTGTTTGGGACGCCCGACCTGCGGCGTCGCTGCCTGCCCGCCAACCGCGCTGTCATGAATACTCTGCCTTCCGCCCTGGCCATGCCCGCCATCTCGGCGCTGAACCACCTGCTTGAGCAGGAGCCGTGGGCCCGCAACCAGCTCACGCCGTTTGCGGGGCGCGTGATCCGCTTCGATGCCGCCGCCTTCGTGCTGTCGCTGAAGGTGACGGAGCACGGCTGCACCGAACCGGCGCCCGAGGCCGAGGCGCCCGCGGTGACGCTGCGCGTGCCGGTGCAGCAGTGGCCGCTGGTGGCCGCCGACGTGGCCGAAGGCGGCCAGGCCGCCGCCATGCGCCATGTCCGCATCGAGGGCGACGCCGAGCTGGCCAACACCGTCTCGACGCTGGCGCGCAACCTGCGCTGGGACGCCGCCGAAGACCTGTCGCGCGCGCTGCGCGGCATCCTGGGCGGGCCGGTGAGCGACAGCGTGGCGCAGCGCGTGGTCGATGGCGCGCGCCAGGTGCATGAGCAGGCCACGCGCGTTGGCCGCGCCCTGGTCGACAACGTCACCGACTACCTGCTGGACGAGCATCCGACCCTGGTGCGCCACGCCGCGCTCGATGCCTTCGGCGCAGACGTGGGCCGGCTGCGCGACAGCCTGGCCCGGCTCGAAAAACGGCTGGAGCGGCTGGAGCGCGCCGGACCGCCGGGCCAGTCCGGCAAGCTGCCGTCGCCGCACCGCTGAGCCGGCCGCGCCCCGATCCCATCCACCACCAACATGACTGCCTGCCCGGCCCTGTGAAGACTCCCGAATGACCCGCCTCCTGCGCCTTGGCAAGATTCTCTTCGTCATCCTCTATTACGGCCTGGACGAGCTGGTGCTCTCGGGCTTCAGCAGCCGCAGGATCCGCTTCCTGGTGCGCGTTATCACCATCGGGCGCAAGCTCGAGATGCCGCGCGGCGAGCGCCTGCGTCTGGCGCTGACGCGGCTGGGCCCGATCTTCGTCAAGTTCGGCCAGGTGCTGTCGACCCGGCGCGACCTGATGCCAGCGGACATTGCCGACGAACTGGCCAAGCTGCAGGACCAGGTGCCGCCGTTCGATTCGGTGGTGGCGGTGAAGATCATCGAGCGCGCGCTGGGGCGGCCGCTGGACCAGCTGTTCGAGACCTTCGAGCACCAGCCGGTGGCCAGCGCCTCGATCGCGCAGGTGCACTTCGCCACGCTCAAGGGCGGCCCCAACCACGGCCGCGAGGTCGCGGTGAAGGTGCTGCGTCCCGGCATGCTGCCGGTGATCGACAGCGACCTGGCGCTGATGCGCGACATGGCGACCTGGATGGAACGCTTCTGGGCCGACGGCAAGCGCTTGAAGCCGCGCGAGGTGGTGGCCGAGTTCGACAAATACCTGCACGACGAGCTCGACCTGATGATCGAAGCGGCCAACGCCAGCCAGCTGCGCCGCAACTTTGCCGACTCCAGCCTGCTGCTGGTGCCCGAGGTGTTCTGGGACTGGTGCAGCAGCACCGTGTTCGTGATGGAGCGCATGCACGGCATCCCGATCTCGCGCACCGAGTCGCTCAAGGCCGCCGGCGTGGACATGCACGTGCTGGCGGAAGAGGGCGTCGAGATCTTCTTCACCCAGGTGTTCCGCGACGGCTTCTTCCATGCCGACATGCACCCGGGCAATATCCTGGTGTCGGTGCAGCCCGAGACCTTCGGCCGCTATATCGCGCTGGACTTCGGCATCGTCGGGGCGCTGTCCGAGTTCGACAAGAACTACCTGGTGCAGAACTTCATCGCCTTCTTCCGCCGTGACTACCACCGCGTGGCGCTGCTGCACGTGGAGTCGGGCTGGGTGCCGCCCGATACCCGCATCGAAGAGCTGGAAAGCGCTGTGCGCGCCTGCTGCGAGCCGTACTTCGACAAGCCGCTCAAGGAAATCTCGCTGGGCATGGTGCTGATGCGGCTGTTCCAGACCTCGCGCCGCTTCAATGTCGAGATCCAGCCGCAGCTGGTGCTGCTGCAGAAGACGCTGCTCAATATCGAAGGCCTGGGCCGCCAGCTCGACCCCGACCTGGACCTGTGGAAGACCGCCAAGCCTTTTCTGGAACGCTGGATGCACGAACAGGTGGGCTGGAAGGGCGCCTGGGAGCGGGTCAAGGTGGAGGCGCCGCTGTGGGCCAAGATGCTGCCCGACTTCCCGCGCCTGGCGCACCAGTTCCTGGAGCGGCGCGCGCTGACCAGCAACGGCGAGCAGGACAAGCTGCTGGCGATGCTGGTGGTGGAGCAGCGCCGCACCAACCGGCTGCTCGGCACCGGGATCTTGTTGCTGGGTGGCTTTGTCGCCGGCATCGTGCTGACGCATGTGCTGGGCTGGGCCGGCTACTGGTAGCGCACCCGGGACCGATCCATCGGAGATGACCATGAGCGACACCGCCAAGCCTGCGCCGACCTTCGCCACCCGCAACGCCGCCGACCCGGCGTTCTGGGACGAGCGTTTCGAACAGGGCTTCACGCCCTGGGACCAGGGCGGCGTGCCCGAGGAATTCCGGCGGTTCATCGAAGGCCGGGCGCCATGCCCGACCCTGGTACCAGGCTGTGGCAACGGCTGGGAGGCCGCGTGGCTGTTCGAGCGCGGCTGGCCGGTGACGGCAATCGACTTCTCGCCGCAGGCGGTGGCGTCGGCGCGGCGGACGCTGGGGCCGGCAGGGGTGGTGGTGCAGCAGGGCGATTTCTTCGCCTTCACGCCGCAGCCCGCATGCGGGCTGATCTACGAACGGGCCTTCCTGTGCGCGCTGCCGCCGGCGATGCGGGCTGACTATGCCGCCCGGGTCGCGCAACTGCTGCCGCCGGGCGGCCTGCTGGCCGGCTACTTCTACCTGGGCGAAAACCGCGGCGGACCGCCGTTCGCGATGCCGGCTGAGGAGCTGGACGCGCTGCTGGCGCCGGCCTTCGAGCGACTTGAGGACCGGCCCTCGGCCGCGCCGCTGCCGGTGTTCCAGGGACAGGAGCGCTGGCAGGTCTGGCGCCGCCGGTCCGGCTGAAGCAGCCGCCGGCCAGCGCTTGTGGCGCAGGCGATGCTCCGCGTGGCGCATTTGCGCCAGCGGGGAATTTTTTTCGCCCACGATGGTCTGCGTCGCTATAATCCGCGTTTTGATTCGGCTACGACCGCAGCCCCGGCCGCGTTTTCCGCCCAGCGCGAGAACTCCAGGCAGCTCGATATGCGGCCCCGACCGATGAATTGGACTCCGGGCAGATGCGCGCAAGCAAGGTGCACCCATGCGCCGCCCGGCATTCGGTTTCTCGCCACAAGGGCACTTTCTGCATAGGGCAGCGGCATGCTGATCTGGTTCGTCATCATCTACTGGGTAATCTCGGTCGGCATCGGCCTGTGGGCGGCGCTGCGCGTACGCAACACCACCGATTTCGCCGTCGCCGGGCGCAGCCTGCCGTTCTATATCGTCACCGCCACCGTCTTTGCCACCTGGTTCGGCTCCGAGACAGTGCTGGGCATCCCCGCGGTATTCCTGAAGGAAGGCCTGTCGGGCGTCGTTTCCGATCCCTTCGGCTCCTCACTGTGCTTGATCCTGGTAGGCCTGTTCTTCGCCCGGCCGCTGTACCGGATGAACCTGCTGACCATCGGCGACTACTACCACAACCGTTATGGCCGGCTGGCCGAGGTGCTGACCACGCTGTGCATCGTGGTGTCCTACCTGGGCTGGGTCGCGGCGCAGATCAAGGCGCTGGGGCTGGTGTTCTTTACCGTGTCGGACGGCACGGTGTCGCAGGAGGCCGGCATGATGATCGGCGCGGCCAGCGTGCTGGTCTATACGCTGTTTGGCGGGATGTGGTCGGTGGCGATCACCGACTTTATCCAAATGATCATCATCGTCATCGGCATGCTCTATATCGGCTACGAGGTCAGCGGCCAGGCCGGCGGCGTCGCCGCCGTGGTGTCGCATGCGGCCGCGGCCGGCAAGTTCGAGTTCCTGCCGTCGCTGGACCTCATCCAGATCATCGGCTTCGCGGCGGCGCTGTTCACCATGATGCTGGGCTCGATCCCGCAGCAGGACGTGTTCCAGCGGGTAACCTCGTCGCGCACCGAGCACATCGCCGGGCGCGCCTCGGTGCTGGGCGGGGTGCTGTATTTCTGCTTTGCCTTTATCCCGATGTTCCTGGCGTATTCGGCCACGCTGATCGACCCGGACATGGTAGCCAAGTACATCAACGCCGATTCGCAGCTGATCCTGCCGAAACTGATCCTGAACCACGCGCCGATGTTTGCTCAGGTCATGTTCTTCGGCGCGCTGCTGTCGGCCATCAAGAGCTGCGCCTCGGCCACGCTGCTGGCGCCGTCGGTGACGTTTGCCGAGAACATCCTGCGCCCCTATTTCCGCCACCTGGATGACAAGCAGTTCCTGCGTGTGATGCAGGCGGTGGTGCTGGTGTTCACCGCCACCGTGACGCTGTTCGCGCTGAACTCGCACCTGTCGATCTTCCATATGGTCGAAAATGCCTACAAGGTCACGCTGGTGTCGTCGTTCGTGCCGCTGGCCTTCGGCATGTTCTGGAAGCACGCCACCCGCCAGGGCGGGCTGGCGGCGATCCTGCTGGGCCTGTCGTCGTGGCTCACCTGCGAGGTCGCGTTCGCCGGCGCGGTCGTGCCACCGCAGATGGTGGGCCTGGTGTTCTCGATCAGCGGCATGGTGGTCGGTTCACTGCTGCCGCAGTGGATTGCAGATCACGCGCCGGTCAAGGAAGTCCATATCGCCTGACGCCCGGGGGTCTGCAACCCCCTCATTTCCGGCGATCAGGCAGCCCCGGAACGGTTTATAATTCAAGGCTTTGCATCGTCGCGCGGGAATTTCCCGCAGCCGCCATGGCCCGCGGCGATGTCCGCCTTTGTACCGATTCCGAAGTTTTCTCGCGAAATAACACCATGCCGATCTATGCCTACCGTTGCGACGCCTGCGGCCACGGGCGCGATGTGCTGCAGAAAATGAGCGATGCCCCGCTGACGGACTGCCCGTCGTGCGGCGTCGCCGGCTCGTTCAAGAAACAGCTGACTGCTGCTGGTTTCCAGCTCAAGGGCTCGGGCTGGTATGTGACCGACTTCCGCGGCGGCAGCGCCGGAGCCAGCGCGCCTGCTGCCACCGGCGCCGCGGGTGGCGCCGCTGCAGCGGCGGCCAGCGCCCCGGCGGCGGCTGAATCGTCGGCCAGTCCTGCCTCGTCCGCTTCGGCCACGCCCGCGGCAGCCGGCGGCTGCGGCAGCGCCTGCGCCTGCCATTGAGCCGGACCCGTCCCGTGGTTGCCAAGAAGACTTCCGCCCTGAAAACCTGGTTCCTGACCGGGCTGCTGGTGCTGGTGCCGCTGGGCATCACGCTGTGGGTGCTCAGCCTGATCATCGGCACGATGGACCAGAGCCTGGCGCTGCTGCCCGAGGCTTGGCGCCCGGACCGGCTGATGTTCGGCAAGCGCGTGACCGGCCTGGGCGCCATCCTGACGCTGCTGGTCATCCTGCTGGTCGGCCTGCTGGCGCATAACTTCATCGGCCAGCGCCTGGTGCGCTGGTGGGAAGCGCTGCTGGGCCATATCCCGGTGGTGGGCCCGATCTACACCAGCGTCAAGCAGGTCTCGGACACGCTGCTGTCGTCCTCGGGCAATGCCTTCCGCAAGGCGCTGCTGGTGCAGTACCCGCGCGAGGGCTCGTGGACCATCGCCTTCCTGACCGGGCGCCCCGGCGGCGACGTGCAGAACCACCTGCAGGGCGAATACGTCAGCGTCTACGTCCCGACCACGCCGAATCCGACCTCGGGCTTCTTCCTGATGATGCCCAAGGCCGACACCATCGAACTCGACATGACCGTCGACGCCGCGCTCAAGTACATCGTCTCGATGGGCGTGGTGGCACCGGCGGAATTGCCGCGCAAGAACGGCAGCGCCCTCCGGCCGGCAGCCCCGGCCAGTCCGGCCGGCAGGGCCAGCAACGAGGAAACGGTCGAGACGACCGATCCTTAAGCATCCAATCTGATCACGGGCCGCCCGATGCGCTTCGGGCGGCCGCGTTTTACCGGGAATCTCTTTATGTCCTCCATGCGTACTCACTACTGCGGTCTGGTGACCGAACAATTCTCGGGCCAGGAAGTGGCCCTGACCGGCTGGGTCCAGCGCCGCCGCGACCATGGCGGCGTGATCTTCATCGACCTGCGCGACCGCGAAGGCCTGGTGCAGGTGGTGTGCGATCCGGACCGCCCCGAGATGTTCAAGGCCGCCGAAGAGATCCGCAATGAGTTCTGCATCCGCGTCACCGGCAAGGTCCGTCCGCGCCCGGCCGGCACCGAGAACGCCAACCTGACCTCGGGCAAGATCGAGGTGCTGTGCCATGAGCTGACCGTGCTGAACCCGTCGGTCACGCCCCCGTTCCAGCTCGACGACGACAACCTGTCGGAAACCACGCGCCTGACGCACCGCGTGCTGGACCTGCGCCGCCCGCAGATGCAGTACAACCTGCGCCTGCGCTACAAGGTGGCGATGGAAGTGCGCAAGTTCCTGGATGCGCAGGGCTTTATCGACATCGAGACCCCGATGCTGGGCAAGAGCACGCCCGAAGGCGCGCGCGACTACCTGGTGCCGTCGCGGGTGAACCCGGGCCACTTCTTCGCGCTGCCGCAGTCGCCGCAGATCTTCAAGCAGATGCTGATGGTGTCGGGCTTCGACCGCTACTACCAGATCACCAAGTGCTTCCGCGACGAAGACCTGCGCGCCGACCGCCAGCCGGAATTCACGCAGATCGACTGCGAGACCTCGTTCCTGACCGAGCAGGAGATCCGCGACCTGTTCGAGGACATGATGCGCACGGTGTTCAAGAACGCCATCGACGTCGACCTGGACGCCACCTTCCCGGTGATGGAGTACCGCGAGGCCATGGCCCGCTTCGGCTCGGACAAGCCTGACCTGCGCGTCAAGCTGGAATTCACCGAGCTGACCGAGGTGATGAAGGACGTCGACTTCAAGGTGTTCTCGGGTCCCGCCAACAGCGACAACGGCCGCGTGGTCGGCCTGCGCGTGCCGGGCGGCGGTGCGATCTCGCGCGGCGAGATCGACGCCTACACCCAATTCGTCGGCATCTACGGCGCCAAGGGCCTGGCCTGGATCAAGGTCAACGAAGTGGCCAAGGGCCGCGACGGCCTGCAGTCGCCGGTCGTCAAGAACCTGCACGACGCCGCCATTGCCGAGATCCTCAAGCGCACCGGCGCCCAGGACGGCGACATCATCTTCTTCGGCGCCGACAAGGCCAAGGTGGTCAACGACTCGATCGGCGCGCTGCGCCTGAAGGTCGGCCACTCTGATTTCGGCAAGGCCAACGGCCTGTTCGAAGACACCTGGAAGCCGCTGTGGGTGGTCGACTTCCCGATGTTCGAGTACGACGAGGAAGACGCGCGCTGGGTGGCCATGCACCACCCGTTCACCAGCCCCAAGGACGAGCACCTGGAATACCTCGAGACCGACCCGGGCAAGTGCCTGGCCAAGGCCTACGACATGGTGCTGAACGGCTGGGAAATGGGCGGCGGCTCGGTGCGGATCTTCCGTTCGGACATCCAGAGCAAGGTGTTCCGCGCGCTCAACATCAACGACGAGGAAGCCCGTGCCAAGTTCGGCTACCTGCTGGACGCGCTGCAGTACGGCGCGCCCCCGCACGGCGGCCTGGCCTTCGGCCTGGACCGCATCGTCACCATGATGGCCGGCGCCGACTCGATCCGCGACGTGATCGCCTTCCCGAAGACCCAGCGCGCCCAGGACCTGCTGACCCAGGCCCCGAGCTCGGTCGACGAGAAGCAACTGCGCGAGCTGCACATCCGCCTGCGCGCCGCCGAGCCCAAGCTGACGGCCTGAGTCGCCCGAAGCCCGCAAGGAAGCCGCGCAATTGCGCGGCTTTTTTGCTTTATGCGCAACGTCGGGCCGCCTGCGCTGTGAGGCGCGCGGCGCATTGGTTTCGTTTCGATTTGTTACCGATCGGAACGAAGGGCGCCGCGGCGGGGTCTGCTCTTTTTGACACGCAATTTGCCGAGGGGCCTCGCAATGAAGGCTTCCGGCACTCGGGAGGAAATTCGTGACCCTGGATATCGACCTGATCCGCCAGTTCCTGCTGGCCCATGACCAAACCATCCTGACCTGGCTGGTGGCCGGGTTGCTGATGATGCTGCTGGCTCGCTTCGAGCTGCGCCGCGCCGTGCGCCGCTCGGCGCAGGCCATGTCTGAATCGGTGGCCACCACCGTGGCGGCCTGCGTGCCCGACATCGCCCATGCGGTGCAGTCGGCCGCGCCCGCCGCGGCGGCCGAGCCGGTGGAAATGCAGCGCGCCGAAGCGTTGCGCCGGCTGGCGCTGGATACCGTCGGCGTGGTCATGACGCGCGGGCGCTGGCTGGACGAGCTCGGCAACCTGCGCCTGGCCGACGACGCCTTGCTGGCCGGCCAGCGCGCCGACGGCGCCGACCCGCTGCTGGTGGTGGCGCCGCAGCCGGTGGTGCAGGCCTACCTGGATGCGCAGCGCGTGTTCGAGGACGAGGCCGCGCAGGTGCAGGCGCTGCGCCGCGATGCCCAGCGCGTGCAGGAGGCGCTGCAGGCCCTGGACGCCGAGGTTGCCCATATCGAGCAGGAAACCGGCAGCATCGTGCTGCGTTTCGAGCAGGTCAACGCGCAGGCCGCGCAGGGCATGGATGGCGGCGACTACCAGCGCTTCCTGATCCAGAAGTACAACGCGCTGGGACAGCGCGAGAAGGAAATCGCGCTGGAGCGCACGCGGCTGCAGGGCGAGGTCCGGCACCGCGCCGACGCCCTGGCCACGCACGCGCATGGCGCGTCCAAACGCTACCGCCAGGCGCTGGCGCCGCTGATGGACCAGCTGCGTGCCGCCTGGGGCCACGGCGATTCGCCCCAGGTGTTCGACACCTGGCAGCGCACCGCCGCCGACGAGCCATACCTGGCACCCCATGCCACGTATGGCGCGCGCAGCGCCGCCTGAAGGCTGCCGCGGGCAGCCTGGGGCGAGCGCCGCCACGCTTTCGCGTGGCAACGCGGCGCGGCTGCGCTATCCTTGGGTTTGTCCTTTCGCCCAGACCCATGTCCTACAAGATCCCGGAATCCGTGCTGGTGGTGATTTACACGCCAGATCTTCAAGTCTTGCTGCTGGAACGCGCCGATCGCCCGGGGTTCTGGCAGTCCGTGACCGGCAGCCTCGACACCCTGGACGAACCCCTGGCCCTGACCGCCGCGCGTGAAGTGGCCGAGGAAACCGGCATCATCGCCGGCGAGCACCAGCTGACCGACTGGGGCCACACCATCCAGTACGAGATCTACCCGCAGTGGCGCCACCGCTACGCCGAAGGCGTCACGCGCAATACAGAGCACTGGTTCGGGCTGCGTGTGCAAGAGGCGCTGCCGGTGACGCTGGCACCACGCGAACATCTGCAATACCGGTGGCTGCCGTGGGAGCAAGCAGCGCAGCAGTGCTTTTCCAGCAGCAATGCCGAGGCCATCCGCCAGCTGGCCTGGCGCGCGGCCGGGGCTGGCGCTGGCGAGCCGCAGGCGTTGTACGGAGCGCAGCCATGAAGCTGCGCGTGGTCACCTACAACATCCACAAGGGAGTGACCGGCATCTCGCGGCGCCCGCGCATCCAGAACGTACGCGCCGGCCTGCATGCGATGGATGCGGACATTGTCTTCCTGCAGGAAGTGCAGGACCGCAACGACCGGCTGGTGGCCGCGGCGCTGTTCGATCCGGAGCATACGCAGCTCAACTACCTGGCCACCGACGCGTATCCGCACTCGGTCTACGGGCGCAACGCGGTCTATGACTACGGCCATCACGGCAACGCGATCCTGTCGCGCCACCCGATCCTGATGTCCGAGAACCTGGATATTTCCGACCACCGCTTCGAGCAGCGCGGGCTGCTGCATGCGGTGGCGGATGTGCACGGGGTGGAAACGCACCTGATCTGCGTGCATTTCGGCCTGTTCGCGCGCAGCCGCGCGCGCCAGGCCGAGGCGCTGGTGGAGCGCGTGCGCAACGTGGTGCCGGCCGGCATGCCGCTGGTGATTGCCGGTGACTTCAACGACTGGAACCACCGGCTCGATGCGCAGATCTGCAATACGCTGGGCGCGGTCGAGGCCTCGCACGCGCGTGGCGCGCGTCTGCATACCTTCCCCAGCCATATGCCGTGGTGGCAGCTCGACCGCATCTATGTGCGCGGCTATGAGATCGAGCGCGCGCATGCGCTGACCGGCCGCGACTGGGCGCAGCGCTCGGACCACGTGCCGCTGGTGGCGGAACTGGGCCATCCGCAGGGCGAGTTGGCCATGCCCGCGGAGCCCGCCGGCAAGGCCGCCTGAATTCAGCGCGCGCGGTCCGGATAGTCGCGGATGAAGGCGAACACCGCCTGCGGGTCGTTCAGGTCCAGCACCGGCAGCGCGGTCATGGCGGCCACCGCGGCAGGGTCGTCGCTTGCCACCGCCACCACGCCCGGCACCTCGTCCCACAGCGGCGTGCGTCCCAGTGCCGGGCGATATACCTCCAGCTTGGGAAAATCACTGCGCTTGTAGCCTTCCACCAGCACCAGTTCGGTGTCGGCCGGCAGCACGGCGAGCGCATCGTCCAGTTCGGGCGAGGGCACCGCTTCCGGGTAGTGGCGCATCAGCGTCAGGTGGCGCGCGCCGACCAGCACGACATTGGCGCAGCCGGCCTCGCGCATGCGCCAGGAGTCCTTGCCGGGCGTGTCGGGGTCAAAGCCGTGGTGGGTGTGCTTGACGCCGGCCACGCGCAGGCCGGCGGCGACGAAACAGGGGATGAGCTGGTCCAGCAGCGTGGTCTTGCCGCTGCCGGACGATCCGGTAATGCCGAATACCTTCACAATGGGTTCCGTGGGGGGCGTCAGTCGTCGATGGCCCGTCGCTGGCTGCGCGGGCAAGCATCAGTATCGACGATAGCAGAGATGCGCCTGCCAATGTGCGCGCGGCGCCTTGCGCCCGGCAATCTGTCCGATAATCACGGCATGTCACGGATATCCCACTCCGCTCATGCCGACGCCCGCGCGCACGACCCGGCCGCGGCCGGCGACCACGCGCCGCGCCGCCACATGCTGCGCTGGACCTGGCGCCGCGGCAAGCCCACCACCGGCAATGCGGTGCGGCTGCTGCACGGCGGCCAGGACTTCTTCCCCGCGCTGGTCGCCGCCATCGACCAGGCCGCGTTCCAGGTGATGCTGGAAACCTACATCTATGCCGATGACGCGGTCGGCCGCGCGGTCAGCGACGCGCTGATCCGCGCCGCCGCACGCGGCGTGACCGTGCGCGTGACGGTGGACGGATTCGGCGCCGGCGACATGCCCGCCGAGCTGGCTGCGCGGCTGCGCGCCGGCGGCGTGCAACTGCGCGTGTTCCGCATGCTGCGCGGCTTCCGGCTGGCGCGGCGCCACCTGCGCCGGCTGCACCGCAAGCTGGCGGTGATCGACCGGCGCGTGGCCTTCGTCGGCGGCATCAATATCATCGACGACCATAACCACGGCCCGTTCGAAGGCGCCAACCTGGGGCCGCGCTATGACTTCGCGGTGCAGGTCAGCGGCCCGCTGGTGGACGGCATCGCGCTGTCCGCCGAGCGGCTCTGGTGGCGCTTGTCGCTGCGCGATATGCACGGCGCCGAACGCGCCGCCGCGGTGGCCGACTATCCGCTGGCCACCGACCTGCCGCCGCGCGCGGAAGCCGCGGGCGGCGTACGCGCCGCGCTGCTGCTGCGCGACAACCTGCGCAACCGCCGCACCATCGAGCGCGAATACCTGCGCGCGCTGGGCGCCGCGCGCCACGACGTGATCCTGGCCAACGCCTACTTCCTGCCTGGCCACAAGATGCGGCGCGCGCTGCTGGCCTGCCGCGCGCGCGGCGTGCGCGTGCGGCTGCTGCTGCAGGGCCGGGTCGAATACCGGCTGCAGCACTACGCCACCCATGCGCTGTATGCCTCGCTGCTGGAGGCCGGCGTCGAGATCTACGAGTATGCCGAGAGCTTCCTGCACGCCAAGGTGGGCGTGGTGGACGAGGCCTGGGCCACGGTCGGGTCGAGCAATATGGACCCGTTCAGCCTGTTGCTTGCGCGCGAAGCCAACGTCGCCGTTTATGATGCGGCCTTCGCCGCTGAACTGCGTACCGCACTGGAATTCGCCATTGCGCACCGCAGCGTGCGCGTGATGCCGGAGGTGCATGCGCGCCGCTCGCCGCTGCACCGGCTGGCCAACTGGGCGGCCTATATGCTGCTGCGCCTCGGTGTCATCATTGCCGGTGTCACAGGGCGCTACTGAACGGCAGCCGCGAGCGCGGTGCGCGTTTGCTGCTCTGCGGCAGGGCGCTGGCGACAACCGGTTGCCGTGCAAGCCATGCCCGACATGACGGGCATGCTGCATTGCAGTCCGTTTAGAAACAGCGGTCTAATTAAAAGCTTGATGGTCGGCTGCTGCGCCAGAATAATCTGAACGACCGTTCTTTTTTGGCTTAGACTGCGTGCATTCGCGGTATGCACCGGCAAATCCGCCGGTTCGGCCGCAAGCAGAAATGCAACGTCAGGGTCATACGCGATGCCGCAGCAGGGCATCGCAGAACGGAGAAAAAACATGCGACACCAGTCAGCCCGTCTCGAATCCGCCGCCGCCTCCCCCGCGCCAATGCGCAAGGGTGAAATGACGCGCGTGGCAATTCTGGATGCCGCACTGGAATTGTCGTCCCGCGACGGGCTCGAAGGTCTGACCATCGGGCTGCTCGCGGAACGCATGCAGATGAGCAAGAGCGGTGTCTTCGCGCATTTCGGTTCGCGCGAAGACCTGCAGGTAGAGGTGGTGCGGGAGTATCACCGCCGGTTCGAGCAGGAGGTGTTCTATCCCTCGCTGCAGGAGCCGCGCGGCCTGCCCCGGCTGTGGTCGATGGTGCGGCGCTGGATGGAAAAGCGCATCCAGGAAGTGACGACTGGATGCATCTACATCAGCGGCGCCGTGGAGTACGACGACCGTGCCGGCAGCCTGGTGCGTGACGAGCTGGTCAAGAGCGTCACCATCTGGCGGGCAGCGCTCACGCGCGCCATCAACCAGGCGCGGGAGGAAGGGCACCTGCGCGCGGACTGCGATCCGCGCCTGATGCTGTTCGAGATGTACAGCCTTGAACTAGGCTTGCATCATGACGCCCGTTTCCTGCGCCTGCCTGACAGTGCCGAGCTTGCCATGGTCGCGCTCAACAAGCTGATTCAGTCTTACCGTACCTGAGGTCGCCCCGGTCGGACCGTATCGCGCAAGCGGGACGGGCGGCGTGGCGGCATCGCACAACTCCAAGGAGTCTCAGATGGGCCAGTACACCGCACCGTTGCGCGACATGCAGTTCGTGCTCCATGAACTGCTCGGCGCCGAAGCCGAACTCAAGGCGATGCCGCCGCACGCGGACATCGACGCGGACACCATCAACCAGGTCATCGAGGAAGCCGGCAAGTTCTGCTCGGACGTCGTGTTCCCGCTCAACCAGGTGGGCGACCGCGAGGGCTGCACCTACGTCGGCGACGGCGTGGTCAAGGCCCCCACCGGCTTCAAGGAAGCCTACCAGCAGTACGTCGAAGCCGGCTGGCCGGCGCTGGCGTGCGATCCCGAATTCGGCGGCCAGGGCCTGCCGATCGTGATCAACAATGTGGTCTATGAGATGCTGAACTCGGCCGGCCAGGCCTGGACCATGTACCCGGGCCTCTCGCACGGCGCGTACGAGGCGCTGCACGCGCACGGCACGCCCGAACTGCAGCAGACCTACCTGCCCAAGCTGGTCTCCGGCGTATGGACCGGCACCATGTGCCTGACCGAGCCGCACTGCGGCACCGACCTCGGCATCCTCCGTTCCAAGGCAGAGCCGCAGGCCGACGGTTCGTACCTGATCTCGGGCACCAAGATCTTCATTTCGGCCGGCGAGCACGACATGGCCGAGAACATCATCCACCTGGTGCTGGCACGCCTGCCGGACGCGCCGGGCGGCACCAAGGGCATCTCGCTGTTCGTGGTGCCCAAGTTCATCCCCGATGCCAACGGCAACCCGGGCGAGCGCAACGGCATCAAGTGCGGCTCGATCGAGCACAAGATGGGCATCCACGGCAACGCCACCTGCGTGATGAACCTGGACGGCGCCCGCGGCTGGATGGTGGGCGAGCCCAACAAGGGCCTGAACGCCATGTTCGTGATGATGAACGCCGCCCGCCTGGGCGTTGGCGCGCAGGGCCTGGGCCTGACCGAAGTGGCGTACCAGAACTCGCTGGCCTACGCCAAGGACCGCCTGCAGATGCGCGCGCTGACCGGCCCGAAGGCGCCGGACAAGCCCGCCGACCCGATCATCGTGCACCCGGACGTGCGCCGCATGCTGCTGACGCAGAAGGCCTACGCCGAAGGCGGCCGCGCCTTCAGCTACTGGACCGCGCTGCAGATCGACCGCGAGCTGTCGCACCCTGACGAAGCCGTGCGCAAGCAGGCCGGCGACCTGGTCGCGCTGCTGACGCCGGTGATCAAGGCCTTCCTGACCGACAACGCTTTCACATCCACCAACGAGGGCATGCAGGTGTTCGGCGGTCACGGCTATATCGCCGAGTGGGGCATGGAGCAGTATGTGCGCGATGCGCGCATCAACATGATCTACGAAGGCACCAACACCATCCAGGCGCTGGACCTGCTGGGCCGCAAGATCCTGGGCGACATGGGCGCCAGGATGAAGGCCTTCGGCAAGATCGTGCAGGAATTCGTGGAGGCCGAAGGCACCAACGAAGCCATGCAGGAGTTCATCAACCCGCTCGCCGACATTGGCGACAAGGTGCAGAAGCTCACCATGGAAATCGGCATGAAGGCGATGGGCAATGCCGATGAGGTGGGTGCCGCCGCGGTGCCGTACCTGCGCGTGGTGGGCCACCTGGTGTTCTCGTACTTCTGGGCCCGCATGGCCAAGATCGCGCTGGAGAAGGAAGCCAGCGGCGACAAGTTCTACACCGCCAAGCTGGCCACGGCACGCTTCTACTTTGCCAAGCTGCTGCCGGAAACCGCCGCCGAGATCCGCAAGGCGCGCGCCGGTTCGGCCACGCTGATGGCGCTGGACGCAGACCTGTTCTGAGTCGACTCTACCCGTCGTTCCTGGCCGGGAACGACGGCTTCGCATCTGTCTAACGCTCACTAATCCAGGAGCGAGCATGTCCAATTTCATCGTCAAGAAAGTCGCCGTGCTGGGTGCCGGCGTCATGGGGGCGCAGATCGCCGCCCACCTGATCAATGCGCGCGTGCCCGTGGTGCTGTTCGACCTTCCCGCCAAGGAAGGCCCCAAGAACGGCATCGCGCTGCGCGCCATCGAGAACCTGAAGAAGCTCTCGCCCGCGCCGCTGGGCATCAAGGAAGAGGCTGGCCTGATCCAGGCGGCCAACTACGAGGACGACATCGCGCTGCTCAAGGAATGCGACCTGGTGATCGAGGCGATCGCCGAGCGCATGGACTGGAAGCATGACCTGTACAAGAAGGTCGCGCCGCACCTGGCCTCGCACGCGATCTTCGCGACCAACACCTCGGGCCTGTCGATCACCGCGCTGTCCGACGGGTTTGATGCGGACCTGAAGTCGCGCTTCTGCGGCGTGCACTTCTTCAACCCGCCGCGCTACATGCACCTGGTCGAACTGATCCCGACCGCGACCACGCAGCCGCAGATCCTCGATCAGCTGGAAGCGTTCCTGACCACCACGCTCGGCAAGGGCGTGGTGCGCGCCAAGGACACGCCCAACTTCATCGCCAACCGCGTCGGCATCTTCTCGATCCTGGCTGTGTTTGCCGAAGCTGAGAAGTTCGGCATCCCGTTCGACGTGGTCGATGACCTGACCGGCTCCAAGCTGGGCCGCGCCAAGTCCGCCACCTTCCGCACCGCGGACGTGGTCGGCCTGGACACCATGGCGCACGTGATCAAGACCATGCAGGACACCCTGCACGACGACCCGTTCGCGCCGGTGTACAAGACCCCGGCCGTGCTCAAGGGCCTGGTCGACGCGGGCGCGCTGGGCCAGAAGACCGGCGCCGGCTTCTACAAGAAGGAAGGCAAGGCCATCAAGGTGCTCGACGCCAGGACCGGCCAGTATGTCGATGCCGGCAAGAAGGCCGACGAGATCGTGGTGCGCATGCTGAAGAAGGATGCGGCCGAGCGCATCAAGCTGCTGCGCGAGTCGACCAACCCGCAGGCGCAGTTCCTGTGGGCGGTGTTCCGCGACGTGTTCCACTACATCGCCGTGTACCTGGAGCAGATCGCCGGTTCCGCCGCCGACATCGACCTGGCGATCCGCTGGGGCTTCGGCTGGAACTCGGGTCCGTTCGAAGACTGGCAGTCGGCCGGCTGGAAGCAGGTGGCCGAGTGGGTCAAGGAAGACGTGGAAGCCGGCAAGGCGCTGTCGGCCGCGCCGCTGCCGGCATGGGTATTCGAGGGCCCGGTGGCAGAGAACCAGGGCGTGCATGCCGCCGCCGGTTCGTGGTCGCCGGCGACGCAGTCATTCGTCGCGCGCAGCACGCTGCCGGTGTACCAGCGCCAGGCATTCCGTGCCGCGATCAAGGGCACTGCCGCGGCCGATCCGCGCAAGGCCGGCCGCACCGTCGAAGAGAACGACGCCGTGCGCATCTGGGTGAGCGAAGGCCAGGACGACGTGCTGGTGGTCTCGTTCAAGAGCAAGATGAACACCATCGGGCCGGACGTGATCGACGGCCTGACCCGCGCCATCGACCAGGCCGAAGCCGGTTACAAGGGCCTGGTGGTGTGGCAGCCGACCTCGCTGCAGCTGGGCGCGCCGGGCGGCCCGTTCTCTGCCGGCGCCAACCTGGAAGCGGCCATGCCCGCCTTCATGATGGGCGGCGCCAAGGGCATCGAGCCGTTCGTGAAGAAGTTCCAGGACGGCATGATGCGCGTGAAATACGCCTCGGTGCCGGTGGTCTCCGCGGCTTCCGGCATTGCGCTGGGCGGCGGCTGCGAGCTGATGCTGCATTCGGCTTCGCGCGTAGCCGCGCTGGAGACGTATATCGGCCTGGTCGAAGTGGGCGTGGGCCTGGTGCCGGCCGGCGGCGGCCTGAAGGAAGCCGCGCTGGCAGCCGCGCGCGCGGCGCAGGCCGCGGGCAGCACCAACATCCTGCAGTTCCTGACCAGCCGCTTCCAGAGCGCGGCCATGGCCAAGGTCTCGGCCTCGGCGCTGGAAGCGCGCCAGATGGGCTATCTGCAGCCGTCCGACAAGATTGTCTTCAACGTGCATGAGCTGCTCTACGTGGCGCAGAACGAAGTGCGCGCGCTGGCCAATGCCGGCTACCGCGCGCCGCTGCCGACGCTGGTCCCGGTGGCCGGCCGCTCGGGCGTTGCCACCATCAAGGCATCGCTGGTCAATATGCGCGACGGCGGCTTTATCTCCGCACACGACTTCCTGATCGCCAGCCGCATTGCCGAAGCGGTGTGCGGCGG
Organism: Cupriavidus sp. GW821-FHT07C08; assembly: GCF_059419025.1. Classification (NCBI taxonomy): domain Bacteria; kingdom Pseudomonadati; phylum Pseudomonadota; class Betaproteobacteria; order Burkholderiales; family Burkholderiaceae; genus Cupriavidus; species Cupriavidus sp. GW821-FHT07C08. The sequence continues at coordinate 26,589 of NZ_JBWKQZ010000012.1, read as the reverse complement.
CGACGTCGAGGCCGGCTCGCTGGTGAGCGAGGACTGGCTGCTGGCGCTGGAGCGCAAGGCCTTTGTCGACCTGCTCGGCACCAGCAAGACGCAGGAGCGCATCATGGGCATGCTGCAGACCGGCAAGCCGGTGCGTAACTAACAGGGCAAGCGAGGAACCGACATCATGAAACAACTGCAAGACGCATATATCGTTGCGGCCACCCGCTCGCCGATCGGCAAGGCCCCGAAGGGCGCGTTCAAGAACACGCGCCCGGACGATCTGCTGGCCACCATCCTGAAGGCTGCAGTGGCACAGGTGCCGAACCTGGACCCCAAGCTGATCGAAGACGCCATCGTCGGCTGCGCGATTCCTGAGGCGCAGCAGGGCCTGAACGTCGCCCGCATCGGCGCGCTGCTGTCGGGCCTGCCCAATACTGTGGGCGGCATCACCGTCAACCGCTTCTGCGCCTCGGGCGTAAGCGCGGTGGCGATGGCCGCCGACCGCATCCGCGTGGGCGAGTCCGACGTGATGATCGCCGCCGGCGTGGAATCGATGAGCATGGTGCCGATGATGGGCAACTCGCCGTCGATGTCGCCGGAGATCTTCACCCGCGACGAGAACGTGGGCATCGCCTACGGCATGGGCCTGACCGCAGAGAAGGTGGCGCAGCAATGGCAGGTCAGCCGCGAGGACCAGGATACGTTCTCGCTGGCCTCGCACCAGAAGGCCATCGCCGCGCAGCAGGCCGGCGAGTTCAAGGACGAGATCACGCCGATCGAGATCATCGAGCGCTTCCCGGACCTCGCCAGCGGCCAGGTCAACGTGAAGACGCGCACGATCTCGCTGGACGAAGGCCCGCGCCCGGAGACCTCGCTGGAAGGCCTGGGCAAGCTGCGCCCGGTGTTTGCCAACAAGGGCAGCGTCACCGCCGGCAACAGCTCGCAGACCTCTGACGGCGCCGGCGCGCTGATCCTGGTCTCGGAAAAGATCCTCAAGCAGTTCAACCTGGTGCCGCTGGCGCGCTTCGTCTCGTTCGCGGTGCGCGGCGTGCCGCCCGAGATCATGGGCATCGGCCCCAAGGAAGCGATTCCGGCGGCGCTGAAGGCCGCGGGCCTGACCCAGGACCAGCTCGACTGGATTGAACTGAACGAGGCCTTTGCCGCGCAGTCGCTGGCGGTGATGCGCGATCTGCAACTGGATCCGGCCAAGGTCAACCGCATGGGCGGCGCGATTGCGCTGGGCCACCCGCTGGGTGCGACCGGTGCGATCCGTTCTGCCACGGTGGTGCACGCGCTGCGCCGCCACAACCTGAAGTACGGCATGGTGACCATGTGCGTTGGCACGGGCATGGGCGCTGCAGGTATTTTCGAGCGCGTCTGAACGCGCCTGCGGGACGGTCCTTCGGGGCTGTCCCGCCCTTCTGCATCAGGTGAAGAAAGCAGTAACCGGGGGCTGCCGCCCGCGACGCGGGTCACCAGGTAGGGAGGAGACAATATTATGCAGGAGACAGCCATCCTGGCCGATGCCGCGTGCGATCTGCCGCGCGACGTCATGGCCCAGCTGAAGGTCCACACGATTCCGTTCCGCATCCGCGCGGGCGAGCATTTCGTCGCCGATACGCGCGATGAAGACGCGCTGCCCACGCTCTACCAGCAATACCTGGTTGGCCGCCAGGACCACTACGCCGAATCGATCCCGCTGCTCGAGCGCGAGCTGGAAGAACACCTGCTGCGCAACGTGGTGGCCCACTGCGACCGCGCCATCCTGTTCACCATCGCCAGTTCGCGCAGCAAGCTGTATGCGCATGCCACCGGCGCGGTGATCGGCACGGTGGCGCGCAGCGTGCGTCTGCGCAAGGAAGCCGGGCGCACCGGCCTGTTCGACCTGACCGTGGTCGACACCGGCGCGATCGGGCCGGGCCAGGCGCTGATCGTGCGTGAAGCCGCGCGCATGGCCGCCGCCGGCGCCAGCCCGCAAGCGGTGCGGGAAGCGGTCGAGACGCGCCTGCGCGATGCCGCCCATATGTTCCTGGTGCCCGACGAGCTGCTCTACATGTACACGCGCGCGCGCCAGAAGGGCGAGGGCAGCATCACCTGGGGGCGCTATGTGATGGGCAGCGCCTTCAATATCCGCCCGGTGGTGCGCATGCACCGCGGGCACACCGACGCCATCGCCAGGGCGCGCGGCTCCGAGGAGGGTGCGCGCCGCGTGCTGCAGCATGCCGAGCAGTGCATCCGCGGCGGCGACCTGATGGTGCCGGCGATCTCCGTCTGCTATGCCGGCCCGCTCGACGCCGTGCGCGCGATGCCGGCGTTCCAGTCGCTGGAGCGCACCGCGCGCAGCCAGGGCGTGGAACTGATGCTGGCGCCGATGAGCCTGACGGTGGCGCTGAATGTCGGCGCGCGCGCGTTCGGCCTGAGCTATCTTTCCGAATTGCCGCCGCCTTTTGAATAACCCTCCAAGCAATGCATCCACAGACGAGGACACCATGAGCATCCGCACCGGCATCGAGCAGGGCATCCTGACCATCGAGTTCGACCGCATCGACAAGAAGAACGCCATCACCGCGGCGATGTACCAGGCCATGGCCGACGCGCTGCGCGCGGCCGAGACTGACCGCAACGTGCGCGCCATCCTGCTGCGCGGCAAGCCAGAGATCTTTACCGCCGGCAACGACCTGGAAGACTTCATGCAGCGCCCGCCTGCCGCGGGCGAAGGCGCCGAGCAGGCGCCGGTGTTCCAGTTCCTCTACCAGATCAGCCACGCCACCAAGCCGATCGTGGCAGCCGTCAGCGGTGCCGCGGTCGGGGTGGGCACCACCATGCTGCTGCATTGCGACCTGGTCTATGCGTCCGATACGGCCAAACTGTCGCTGCCGTTCGTGCAGCTGGGCCTGTGCCCCGAGGCGGCCTCGAGCCTGCTGCTGCCGCGGCTGGTCGGCTACCAGCGCGCGGCCGAGAAGCTGCTGCTGGGCGAAGCCTTCAGCGCGCAGGAGGCGCTGGAGATCGGGCTGGTGACGCGGGTGCTGCCGGTGGCCGAGCTGCACGACTTTGCGCTGCAGCAGGCGCGCAAGCTGGCGGCCCTGCCGGCTTCGTCGCTGCGCGAGAGCAAGCGGCTGATGAAGGCGGGCGATATGGCGGCGGTGGAAAAGCAGATGGCCGAGGAGGGCGCGGTATTCCGGAAGATGCTGGTGGCGCCGGAGGCGAAAGAGGCGTTTGCTGCCTTCTTTCAGAAGCGCAGGCCGGATTTTACGAAGTTCGAGTAAGCCGGCCGGATCCCCGGAAAGGAATAAAAGAAGCCGTCTGCGTTACGCGCAGACGGCTTTTTGCATTCGGGGGCGAGGCGCTCAAGCCGACGGCAACACCCGCGGCTGCCGCGATTCATCCGTTGCCACATACGTCAGCGTGGCCTCCGTCACCTTGACGATCTCATTGCTGTGGCGCATCCGTTGCGCATAGACCTCGACCGACACCGTGATCGAGGTACGGCCGGTCTTGACGATGTCCGCATAAAAGCTGACCAGGTCGCCAACGAACACCGGATGCTTGAACAGGAAGGAGTTGACCGCGACGGTGGCCACGCGGCCCTGGGCGCGTTCCACCGCCGGGATCGAACCGGCGATATCCACCTGCGCCATGATCCAGCCGCCGAACACGTCGCCGTGCACATTGGCGTCGGCGGGCATCGGCACCACGCGCAGAGCGGGATTCTTGCCGGCGGGCAGGGCGGGGACGGTGTGGGGAGCGTTCATGACGGTGTGTGGTGGACTGCGGAAGGGGGCGGGGCGGGGCGAAAGACCCTTCGCCTGCCACGTAATGCGAACTCTGCGACAATCGCGCATTGGCCCGAATTCTAACGTATGCGCCGCTATTCCACGACCGCTGAGCCGGCCCCCGCTCCTGCTTCAAACACGCTCTTTCCCGGTCAGCGCGCGCCCCGCAGCGACTGGCAGACGGTGCGCAACCTGCTGCCCTATGTCTGGCACTACAAGTGGCGCGTGATGCTGGCGCTGGCGTGCCTGGTGTCGGCCAAGGTGGCCAACCTGGGCGTGCCGGTGCTGATGAAGCAGCTGATCGACAGCATGAACCTGCAGCCGGGCGACCCGCGCGCGCTGCTGGCGGTGCCGGTCGGGCTGATCGTCGCCTACGGGCTGCTGCGGCTGTCGGCGACGCTGTTCACCGAGTTGCGGGAGATGCTCTTTTCCAAGGTCACGCAGAGCGCCGTGCGCGAGATCGCGCTGCAGGTGTTCCGGCACCTGCACGCGCTGTCGCTGCGTTTCCACCTGGACCGGCAGACCGGCGGCATGAGCCGCGACATCGAGCGCGGCACGCGCGGCATCCAGTCGCTGATCTCGTATTCGCTGTACAGCATCCTGCCCACGCTGGTGGAGATGGGGCTGGTGATTGGCTTCTTTATCCTGCACTACGACATCTGGTTCGCGGCCATCACCGGCTGCGCGCTGGTGGGCTATATCGTCTTCACCATCGTGGTGACCGAATGGCGCACGCATTTCCGCCGCCGCATGAACGAGCTCGATTCGCGCGCCAACCAGAAGGCGATCGATTCCCTGCTCAACTTCGAGACCGTCAAGTACTTCGGCAATGAAGATTACGAGGCGCTGCGCTACGACGAGAACCTGCGCAAGTACCGCACCGCGGCGATCCGCTCGCAGAACTCGCTGTCGTTCCTGAACTTCGGCCAGCAGACCATCATCGCATTGGGGCTGATCCTGATCCTGTGGCGCGCCACCGTGGGCGTGGTCGACGGCAAGCTCACGCTGGGCGACCTGGTGCTGGTCAATACGCTGATGATCCAGCTCTATATCCCGCTGAACTTCCTCGGCGTGATCTACCGCGAGATCAAGCAGGCCACCACCGACATGGACCGCATGTTCGTGCTGCTGGGCACCAACCAGGAGGTGGCCGACGCGCCTGATGCGAAGCCACTGCAGGTCAACGGCGCGCAGGTGCGCTTCAGCGACGTGCGCTTCAGCTATGAGCCGGACCGGCTGATCCTGGATGGCGTGGACTTCACCATCGCGGCGGGCACCACTACCGCGGTGGTCGGCCACAGCGGCTCGGGCAAGTCGACGCTGGCGCGGCTCTTGTTCCGCTTCTACGATGTCAACGGCGGCGCCATCGAGATCGACGGCCAGGATATCCGCGCAATCACGCAGGACAGCCTGCGCCGCGCCATCGGCATCGTGCCGCAGGACACGGTGCTGTTCAACGACAGCATCTTCTACAACATCGCCTACGGCCGGCCCGACGCCAGCCGCGACGAAGTCATCGCCGCCGCGCGCGCCGCCCAGATCGACAGCTTCATCCGCGAGCTGCCGCAGGGCTACGACACCCCGGTGGGCGAGCGCGGCCTGAAGCTGTCCGGCGGCGAGAAGCAGCGCGTGGCGATCGCGCGCACGCTGCTAAAGAACCCACCGGTGCTGGTCTTCGACGAAGCCACCTCGGCGCTGGATTCACGCACCGAGCAGGCGATTCAGGCCGAGCTGATGCGGCTGGCGCAGAACCGCACCACGCTGCTGATCGCGCACCGGCTGTCCACCGTCGTGCATGCCGACCAGATCCTGGTGATGGACCACGGCCGCATCGTCGAGCGCGGCACCCATGCCGAGCTGATGCGCGCGCGTGGCCGCTACGCCGAGATGTGGGACATCCAGGCGCGCGCCGCCGCCAAGGGCGGCGAAGCCGTGGGCGCGGATGCGCTGGCACTCGACGTGGGCGACGCCACGCAGGACGCCTGACGGGACTGCATTCTCCTGCATCCGCGTGCACCAAGGGGCGGCGGGCATTGTCGACAATCATTGCCGACGATGCCGATGCGGCAATCGCCTCGCACGATTTTGGTTCGGCAATCGCTTGCGGGCGCGCCCTGAAACGGAGCTTCAAAACCTGGCACGTCCCTTGCGGACGAATCCCTCCGAGATCACGATCCACGGAGAGATTCCATGCCTCATTTCCACGCTGCGCCAGTGTCCCCCGGTGTTTGTGTCGCTGCAGCCGGGAACACTGACAATACCGGCGCGCGCGCGGCCCGCATCACGGCACGGCGCCGCCTGCTGAAGCTCGGCGTGATGATCGGCACCAGCCTGGTGCTGTCGACACAGTTCACCGGCGCGGCCCACGCGCAGGCTGCACCAACCAAGGTCCGCTTCCAGCTCGACTGGCGCTTCGAAGGGCCGGCGGCACTGTTCCTGCTGGGCGAGCAGAAGGGCTACTACAAGGCCGAGAAGCTCGATGTCTCGATCGACGCCGGCAACGGCTCGGGCAACGTGGTCAACCGCGTGGCCTCGGGCACGTACGACATGGGCTTCGCCGACATGTCGTCGGTAATGGAGTTCTACGGCAACAACCCCGACGCGAAGAACAAGCCGGTGGCCGTGATGATGGTCTACAACAACACGCCCGCGGCCGTCCTCGCGCTGAAGAAGTCCGGCATCCGTGCGCCGAAGGACCTCGCCGGCAAGCGCATGGGCGCGCCGGTGTTCGACGCCGGCCGCCGCGCCTTCCCGATCTTCGCCAAGGCCAACGGCCTGCAGCCGTCCTCGTTCAACTGGCAGGCGATGGACCCGACGCTGCGCGAGACCATGCTCACGCGCGGCGACCTCGATGCCATCACCGGGTTCTCGTTCACCTCGATCCTGAACCTGAACGCGCGCGGCGTGAAGGATGAAGACATCGTGGTGCTGCCGTACCCGCAGTTCGGCGTGAAGCTGTACGGCAACGCGGTGATCGCCTCCGAGGAGTTCATGAAGAAGAACCCGGAGGCAGTGAAGGCCTTCCTGCGCGCCTTCAGCAAGTCGGCGCGCGACGTGATCGCTCGGCCGGAAGAGGGCATCAAGGCGGTCAAGGCGCGCGACGGCATCATCGACGAAAAGCTGGAAGTGCGCCGTCTCAAGCTGGCGCTGGACAGCGTGGTCAAGTCGCCGGACGCCAAAGCCGAGGGCTTCGGGCGCATCAGCAAGCCGCGCCTGTCGCTGATGGCCTCGCAGGTGGCCGATGCCTTCGGCACCAAGGGCCGCATCAACCCCGATGCGCTGTGGACCGACGCGTTCCTGCCCAGCGCGGCCGAACTGGATGTGCTGCGATGATGACGCGCCAGGCTGCCTTCATGCCCGCGTCCGGCGGCAGCGCCGTGCCCGCGGCCGCGGAACCCTTTGTCGATTTCAACCGGGTCTGGCTGGCCTATAACGACGAGCTGGCGCACAAGGGCGAGTTCGCGGTCGAGGACATCTCGCTGCAGGTCGCGCCGGGCGAGTTCATCGCCATCGTCGGCCCGTCCGGCTGCGGCAAGTCCACCTTCATGAAGCTCGCGACCGGGCTCAAGCCGGCCACGCGCGGCATTGTGAGGATTGCCGGCCAGAAGGTGACCGGCCCGCTCAAGCAGGTCGGCATGGCCTTCCAGGCGCCGACGCTGCTGCCGTGGCGCACCACGCTGGACAACGTGATGCTGCCGCTGGAGATCGTCGAGCCGTATCGCTCCACCCTGCGCGCACGTCGCGACGAGTACGTCGGGCGCGCCCACAAGCTGCTGCATACGGTGGGCCTGGCCGGCTACGAGGACAAATACCCGTGGCAGCTGTCCGGCGGCATGCAGCAGCGCGCCTCGATCTGCCGCGCGCTGATCCACGAGCCGCGCATGCTGCTGCTGGACGAGCCCTTCGGCGCGCTCGACGCCTTTACCCGCGAGGAGCTCTGGTGCGTGTTGCGCGACCTGTGGCAGGCGCAGCGCTTCAACGTGATCCTGGTCACGCACGACCTGCGCGAGGCCGTGTTCCTGGCCGACACCGTCTACGTGATGAGCCAGCGCCCGGGCCGCATCCTGATGCGCAAGGAGATCAACCTGCCGCGCCCGCGCGACCTGGAACTGACCTATACCGAACCCTTTGCCGACCTGGTGCAAGTGCTGCGCGAGAAGATCGGCCATGTGCGGCAACACTAAGGCAACCCAACGATGATGACTCTCACTTCCGCGCAGGAGCGCCGCGTGCAGCGCGTGGCGCCCTGGCTGCTGCTGGCCGCGGTGCTGCTGCTGTGGCAGAGCGCGTGCATGGCCTTCGGCGTGTCCGACTTTATCCTGCCGACGCCGTCGGCGATCGTGGCCTCGCTGGTGGAATATGCCGGTGTGATCGCCGGCCATGCGTGGCGCACCTTCTGGACCACCATGGTGGGCTTCGGCGTGGCCATCGCCGTGGGCGTGCTGCTGGGGCTGGCAATGGGCTCGTCGCGGCTGCTCTATGCCGCCAGCTATCCGCTGATGACGGCGTTCAACGCGCTGCCCAAGGCCGCCTTCGTGCCGATCCTGGTGGTGTGGTTCGGCCTGGGCGCGGGCCCCGCCATCCTGACCGCGTTCCTGATCTCGTTCTTTCCGATCATGGTCAATATCGCCACCGGGCTGGCCACGCTGGAGCCGGAGCTGGAAGACGTGCTGCGCGTGCTGGGCGCCAAACGGCGCGACGTGCTGCTCAAGGTCGGGCTGCCGCGCGCCATGCCGTATTTCTTCGCCTCGCTGAAGGTGGCGATCACGCTGGCCTTTGTCGGCACCACGGTGTCGGAGATGAACGCCGCCAACGAAGGCATCGGCTACCTGCTGGTGTCGGCCGGCTCGGCCATGAAGATGCCGCTGGCCTTTGCCGGGCTGGTGGTGATCGCGGTGATGGCGATGGCGATGTACGAGCTGTTTGCGGTGGTCGAGAAGCGCATGACCGGCTGGGCGCATCGCGGCTGACGGCTTGCTGCCGGGCAGGTGACGCGCAGGTGACGGACAGCCCGGCGCGGGTGGATAATCCGCGTCATGGAAATCAAATGGCTTGAAGACTTCGTCAGCCTGGCCGAGACGCACAGCTTCTCGCGCTCGGCCGAGCTGCGCCACGTTACGCAGCCCGCGTTCTCGCGCCGCATCCAGTCGCTGGAGGCGTGGGTCGGCACCGAGCTGATCGACCGCTCGAGCTACCCCACCAGCCTGACCCCGGCCGGCAAGGTGTTCTACGAGCAGGCGCTGGCCATGCTGGCGCAGGTCAGCGAGACCCGCGCGCTGATGCGCGGCCAGCGCTCGGCCAACGCCCAGGTGCTGGAGTTCGCGGTGCCGCATACGCTGTCGCTGACCTTCTTCCCGGAATGGCTCAAGGCGCTGGAGCGCAGGATCGGCACGCTGCCGTGCCGGCTGCGCGCGCTCAACGTCCATGACGCGGTGCTGATGCTGGTAGAGGGCGGCTGCGACCTGGTGATGGTCTACCACCACGCGCGCCAGGCCATCCAGCTGGATCCGGCGCGGTACGACATGCTGGTGCTTGGTACCGAGCGGCTGTCGCCCTACAGTGTGCCGGACGCTGCCGGCAAGCCGCAGTTCCGGCTGCCCGGCACCGACAAGAAGCCGGTGCCCTTCCTCAGCTACACGCCCAACGCCTTCCTCGGCCGCATGGTCGACCTGCTGCTGGCCGACACCTCCGAGGCGCTCAAGCTCGACAAATGCTACGAGACCGACATGGCCGAGGCGCTCAAGGTGATGGCGCTGGCCGGCCACGGCATGGCCTTCCTGCCCGAAAGCGCGGTACGCGAGGACGTGGCGGCGGGCCGGCTGGTGCGGGCCGAGTCGGCGCGCGGGCTGCCGTTGTCGATCGACATGGAAATCCGCCTGTACCGCGAGCGCCCGGGCGAGAACGGCAACGAACGCCGTGCCGGGGCACGGCGCAAGCGCCAGCTGGTCGACCAGGTGTGGTCGACCTTGTCGGCGGCCCAGTCCGCCCAGCCGGCCGGCACCCCGGTTTCCGCCAGATGACAAGGTTATGCAGGTTTTGCATGACCGGATGAGCAAACGGCATTGGATTCGGGCGGGGCGCCACCCCTAAGCTTGCGGGCATTCTTCACACCGGAACCCACCGATGTCTTCCGCAGCACCGACCAATATTGCTGGCCAAAAGCACGCACTCCCGTCTTACCTCAATGCCGACAATCTCGGCCCCTGGGGCATCTACCTGCAGCAGGTCGACCGTGTCACGCCTTACCTGGGCTCGCTGGCACGCTGGGTCGAAACCCTCAAGCGCCCCAAGCGCGCGATGATCGTCGACGTTCCCATCGAACTGGATAACGGCACCATTGCCCATTTCGAGGGTTATCGCGTGCAGCACAACCTGTCGCGCGGCCCGGGCAAGGGCGGTGTGCGCTTCCACCAGGACGTGACCCTGTCCGAGGTGATGGCGCTGTCGGCCTGGATGTCGGTGAAGAATGCCGCCGTCAACGTGCCCTACGGCGGTGCCAAGGGCGGCATCCGCGTCGATCCGCGCACGCTCTCGCACGCCGAACTTGAACGCCTGACGCGCCGCTACACCAGCGAAATCAACATCATCATCGGGCCGAGCAAGGATATTCCGGCGCCGGACGTGAACACCAACGCCCAGGTCATGGCCTGGATGATGGACACGTACTCGATGAACTCCGGCAGCACGGCCACCGGCGTGGTGACCGGCAAGCCGATCTCGCTGGGCGGCTCGCTCGGCCGTCACGAAGCCACCGGCCGCGGCGTGTTCGTGGTCGGCTCCGAAGCCGCGCGCAATATCGGCCTGGAAATCAAGGGTGCGCGCGTGGCGGTGCAGGGCTTCGGCAACGTCGGCGCCGTGGCCGCCAAGCTGTTCCATGAAGCTGGCGCCAAGGTGGTGGCGGTACAGGACCATCGCACCACGCTGTTCGACCCGGCTGGCCTGGACGTGCCGGCGATGATGGAATACGCCTCGCACTGCGGCACCATCGAAGGCTTCCGCGGCGAAGTTCTGCGTACCGCGCAGTTCTGGGAAGTCGACTGCGACATCCTGATCCCGGCCGCGCTGGAAGGCCAGATCACGGCCGAGAACGCGCCAAAGATTACGGCAAAACTGGTGATTGAAGGCGCCAACGGCCCGACCACGCCGGAAGCCGACGATATCCTGCGCGAGCGCAATATCCTGGTCTGCCCGGACGTGATCGCCAACGCCGGCGGCGTGACCGTGTCCTACTTCGAATGGGTGCAGGACTTCTCGAGCTTCTTCTGGACCGAGGAAGAAATCAACCAGCGCCTGGTACGGATCATGCAAGAAGCCTTCCGGGCAATCTGGCAAGTGGCACAGGACAACAAGGTGACCCTGCGCACGGCGGCGTTTATCGTGGCCTGTACGCGGATCCTGCAGGCGCGCGAGATGCGCGGCCTGTATCCCTGATCGGCAGGACACAGGAAAGCCGGGACGAGGCACTGCCATGGTGCAACGCAGCAATCGTCCCGGCACCCTTGGTCATGACCGCCAGACGCGGTCTCCGGCTAGCGCCGGAGACCGCGTTGTCGTATCCGGATGCCGTGCGCAGTGATTGCCCTGAAGTGGGCTTCTAGGAGAAAACCCAGTTGTATTGCGGCGGATGCTGCGCAATACTGTTTCATCAGTGGGGGTTTTGTCTCTAGAATCCCGCTTTCTCTTCATGGTCAAGGAGATGTTATGAATTTTGCCAAGTTGGCTGCCCTGATGATTGCCGCGGGCGTGATGTGCGGGACGGCACAGGCAGCTGAACAACTGACGGGCACGCTGAAGAAGATCAAGGACACCGGCGTCATCACGCTGGGCGTGCGCGAGTCGTCGATTCCGTTCAACTACAACCTGGGCGGCGTGCGGCAAGTCGGCTATTCCTACGATATCAACATGAAGATCGTGGAAGCCATCAAGGACCAGCTGAAGCTGCCGAACCTGCAGGTCAAGGAAATCCCGATCACCTCGCAGAACCGCATCACGCTGCTGCAGAACGGCACCATCGACATCGAGTGCGGCTCCACCACCAACAACCTGGAACGCCAGAAGCAGGTTGCGTTCACCAACTCCATCTTCATCATCGGCACGCGCATCATGGTGAAGAAGGATGCCGGCATCAAGGACTGGGCCGACCTGAAGGGCAAGAACATCGTCACCACCGCCGGCACCACGTCGGAGCGCCTGCTGCGCAAGATGAACGATGACCAGAAGCTGGGCATGAACATCATCAGCACCAAGGACCACGGCCAGTCGTTCCTGACGCTGGAATCGGGCCGCGCGGTCGCGTTCATGATGGACGACGCGCTGCTGTACGGCGAGCGTGCCAAGGCGAAGAACCCGGCCGACTGGATCGTGGTGGGCAAGCCGCAATCGCGCGAGTCCTATGGCTGCATGATCCGCAAGGACGATCCGCAGTTCAAGAAGCTGTCCGATACCGTGATCACCGGCATGATGAAGGACGGTTCGGTCAACACCCTGTACACCAAGTGGTTCATGCAACCGGTGCCGCCGAAGGGCCTCAACCTGGACTTCCCGCTGTCTGAAGACATGAAGGCGCTGATCAAGGCGCCGAACGACAAGGCGCTGGACTGACCTGCCGTTGACAGCAGTGTGAAACGGAAGGCATGTCCTTCCGTTTCTTTTTGAGGACGCAACATGAACTACAACTGGCATTGGGGAGTCTTCCTCGAACAGGCCGCCCAGAACGAGACCTACCTGGACTGGATGATCTCGGGCCTGAAGGTGACGCTCGCGCTGGGGCTCTCGTCCTGGGTCATCGCCCTGGTCATCGGCTCGGTGCTCGGCGTGCTGCGCACCGTGCCCAACAAGTGGCTGGCGGGCATCGCCGCCACCTATGTGGAAATCTTCCGCAACATCCCGCTGCTGGTGCAGCTGTTCATCTGGTATTTCGTCGCGCCCGAGCTGCTGCCCGGCGGCGAGGCGATCAAGCAGATGAACCCGTTCGCGCAGCAGTTCCTGGCCGCCATGCTGTGCCTGGGCACCTTCACCGCCGCGCGGGTCTGCGAGCAGGTGCGCTCGGGCATCAACTCGCTGGCGCGCGGGCAGAAGAACGCCGGCCTGGCGATGGGCTTCACGCTGCCGCAGACGTACCGCCACGTGCTGCTGCCGATGGCGTTCCGCGTGATCGTGCCGCCGCTGACTTCCGAATTCCTGAATATCTTCAAGAACTCGGCGGTGGCGTCGACCATCGGCCTGCTGGAACTGGCGGCGCAGGGCCGGCAACTGGTGGACTACACCGCGCGCCCGTATGAATCGTTCATCGCGGTCACGCTGATGTACGCGCTGATCAACGTGACGGTGATGCTGATCATGCGCTGGGTGGAAGCCCGCACGCGCGTGCCCGGCTTCATCGGCGGCAAGTAAGGGGGCGCCATGGCTTATTCCTTCGATTTCACTTCCATCACCCCTGCCACGCTTCATGTCCTGGGCGAGGGCATGATGGTCTCGCTCAAGATCACCGTCACCGCGGTGGTGGTGGGCATCGTCTGGGGCACCATCCTGGCGATGATGCGGCTGTCGTCGTTCAAGTTGCTGAACTGGTTTGCGCAGGGGTACGTGACCATCTTCCGTTCCATCCCGCTGGTGATGGTGCTGCTGTGGTTCTTCCTGATCATCCCGCAGGTGCTGCAGAACCTGTTCAACCTGTCGCCGGCGACCGACCTGCGCATGACGTCCGCGCTGGTGGCCTTTGCGCTGTTCGAGGCCGCGTACTACTCGGAAATCATCCGCGCGGGCATCCAGAGCGTGTCGCGCGGGCAGATGTTCGCGGCGCAGGCGATGGGCATGACCTATGGCCAGTCGATGCGGCTGGTGATCCTGCCGCAGGCGTTCCGCAACATGGTGCCGCTGCTGCTCACGCAAGGGATCATCCTGTTCCAGGATACGTCGCTGGTCTACGTCAGCGCGCTGGCCGACTTCTTCGGCCAGGCCTACGGCATCGGCGAACGTGACGGGCGCATCGTCGAGATGCTGCTGTTCGCCGGCGTGGTGTACTTCCTTATCTGCTTCTCCGCTTCGCTGCTGGTCAAGCGTTACCAGAAAAAGGTGGCTGTATGATCGAAATCAACAATGTCTCCAAGTGGTACGGCGCCTTCCAGGTGCTGACCGACTGCACCACCAAGGTCGCCAAGGGTGAAGTGGTGGTGGTGTGCGGCCCGTCCGGGTCGGGCAAGTCCACGCTGATCAAGACCGTCAACGCGCTTGAGCCGTTCCAGAAGGGCGATATCCTGGTCGACGGCACCTCGGTGGGCAACCCCAAGACCAACCTGCCCAAGCTGCGCTCGCGCGTGGGCATGGTGTTCCAGAACTTCGAGCTGTTCCCGCACCTGTCGATCACCGAGAACCTGACCATCGCGCAGATGAAGGTGCTCGGCCGCTCCAAGGAAGAGGCGCTGGCCAAGGGCCTGAAGTACCTGGACCGCGTGGGCCTGAAGAGCCAGGCTGAGAAATACCCCGGCCAGCTGTCGGGCGGCCAGCAGCAGCGCGTGGCGATCGCGCGCGCGCTGTCGATGGACCCGATCTGCATGCTGTTCGACGAGCCGACCTCGGCGCTGGACCCGGAGATGGTCAACGAAGTGCTGGACGTGATGGTGCAGCTGGCCCAGGAAGGCATGACCATGATGTGCGTGACCCACGAAATGGGCTTCGCGCGCAAGGTGGCCAACCGCGTGATCTTCATGGACCAGGGCAAGATCGTCGAGGACTGCGAGAAGGAGGACTTCTTCGGCAATATCGAACACCGCTCCGAGCGAGCGCGCCAGTTCCTGTCGAAGATCCTGCATCACTGACCGTACTGGCAGGGCCAAGCAAGAAGGGACGCCTCGGCGTCCCTTTTTTTCGTTCCCGATGGCTCAGGTGCAGGCCGTGTTGGCCGCGTTCTTCGCCTGCACTTCCGGCGGGATCGGCACCGTCAGCGTCATGGTCGGGCGCCCGTCCTCGAACATGATCAGCTCGCCCGGGGCGAAGCGGGTCCAGGTCTCGTTGTCGGTCAGCGGCTGGGTGGCGATCACCGCCACGCGGTCGTCCGGCGTGGTGACCTGGGCGAAGTCGATCGACAGGTCGGCATCGATCAGGTGCGCGGTCGAGAACGGCCATTGCCGCACGATGTAGTACAGGTGCGTGGAACAGTGCGCGAACTGGGCCTGGCCGTTGCACAGCAGGTAGTTGAACACGCCATGCAGCGTGATCTCGCGGGTGATGTCGGCCAGCGCATGGCAGAGTTCGTTCAGCGGCGGCTGCGAGCCCGGGAAGCGCTTGCGCAGGCCCTGCATCAATGTACAGAAGGCCAGTTCGCTGTCAGTATCGCCCACCGGCTGGTAGACGCCGGACAGGAACGGGGTGAAGCCCTTCAGGTCGCCGTTATGGGCAAAGATCCAGTGGCGGCCCCACAGCTCGCGCATGAAGGGGTGGCAGTTCTCCAGCAGCACGGTGCCTTGCGTGGCCTTGCGGATATGCGAGATGACGTTCTTGGACTTGATCGGGTAGCGCTTGATCAGGTCTGCCACCGGCGAGGTGCCGGCGGACTGGTTGTCGATAAACAGGCGGCAGGCCTTGTCCTCGAAGAAGGCGACACCGAAGCCGTCGGCGTGATGGTCGGTCAGGCCACCGCGCGCGGCAAAGCCGGTGAAGGAGAACGTCACGTCGGTCGGCGTGGCGCAGTTCATGCCTAGCAGCTGGCACATATCGGGGCACCGGTCGGCAGCGGGCTGCCGCTTTGCAATAGAATGCAGACATTATCCCGCGCACCCGGGCCGCTGCCAAGCAGCGTCGGCCGGACCGCGCGCGGCGACCGGCCATCCTGCACGAATCTCCCCAATAACCATGCGCCAATACAAGATCGCCGTGATTCCCGGAGACGGAATCGGCACGGAAGTCATGCCCGAGGGCATCCGCGTGATGGACGCCGCGGCGCGGCGCTTCGGCATCGACTTCCAGTGGGACCACTTCGACTTTTCCAGCTGCGACTACTACGCCCGCCACGGCAAGATGCTGCCGGACGACTGGTTCGACACGCTGGTCAAGTACGACGCCATTTACTTCGGGGCGGTGGGCTGGCCTGATGCCGTGCCTGACCACGTCTCGCTGTGGGGTTCGCTGCTGCAGTTCCGGCGCTCGTTCGACCAGTACGTGAACCTGCGCCCGGTGCGGCTGATGCCCGGCATCAGGAGCCCGCTGGCCGGCCGCCAGCCTGGCGATATCGACTTTTATGTGGTGCGCGAGAACACCGAGGGTGAATACTCCAGCATCGGCGGGCGCATGTTTCCGGGCACCGAGCGCGAGATCGTGGTGCAGGAAACCGTGATGAGCCGCACCGGCGTCGACCGCATCCTGAAGTTTGCCTTCGAGCTGGCGCAGAAGCGGCCCAAGAAGCACCTGACATCGGCGACCAAGTCCAATGGCATCTCGATCACCATGCCGTACTGGGACGAGCGCGTCGAGGCGATGGCGGCCAGCTACCCCGGCATCCAGGTCGACAAGTACCACATCGACATCCTGACCGCGCATTTCGTCCAGCATCCGGACTGGTTCGACGTGGTGGTGGCCAGCAACCTGTTCGGCGACATCCTGTCCGACCTGGGCCCGGCCTGCACCGGCACCATCGGCATCGCGCCATCGGGCAATATCAACCCGGACCGCACCTTCCCCAGCCTGTTCGAACCGGTGCACGGCTCGGCCCCGGACATTGCCGGGCGCGGCGTGGCCAACCCGATCGGCCAGATCTGGTGCGGCGCCATGATGCTCGAGCACCTGGGCCATGAAGCCGCCGGCGCCGCCGTGCTAGGTGCGATCGAGAAGGTGCTGGCCGCGGGCCCCGAACACGCGCCGCTGACGCGCGACATCGGCGGCAAGGCCGGCACGGCCGACCTGGGCCAGGCTATCGCGGAGGCGCTGTGAGCGCGGCGGGCGCGGGCGAGCCGCGCGTACTCCTGCTGGACAGCTTCCACGCCGCCGTGGCGGCCGCCGATCCGCTGCAGATCGTGGCGCAGCACCTGCCGCCCCCGCACGCGGGCGGCCGCACGCTGGTGGTGGGCGCGGGCAAGGCCGCGGCGTCGATGGCCGCGGCGGTCGAGCGTGCCTATGCGGGCAAAGCCACGCTGGAAGGGCTGGTGGTCACGCGCTACGCCCACGGGCTGCCGACCGACCATATCCGCGTAATCGAAGCCGGTCACCCGGTGCCCGACGAGGCCGGCGAGCAGGCCGCCGCCGATATCCTGGCCAGTGTGCAGTCGCTGACGCCGCAGGACCGGTTGCTGGTGCTGGTGTCGGGCGGCGGCTCCAGCCTGCTGTCGCTGCCGGCCGAAGGCATCCCGATGGCTGACCTGAAGGCCACCACCCGGGAACTGCTGCGCTGTGGCGCGCCGATCACCGAGATGAATATCGTGCGCAAGCATGTCTCGCGCATCCAGGGCGGGCGGCTGGCGCAGGCAAGCCGTGCGCCGGTGACCACGCTGATCGTCTCGGACGTGGCCGGCGACCATCCCAGCGCGATCGCCTCGGGCCCGACCGTGGCCGACCCGAGCACCTTTGCCGATGCGCTGGAGATCCTGCGCCGCTGGGGCGCGCAGGTGCCGGCCAGCGTGCGGGACCACCTGGAACGCGGCGCCCGCGGCGAGGTGCCGGAGACGCCCAAGCCGGGCGACGCACTGTTCGCCCAGGTCGACAACCGCATGATCGCCACCGCCCATGGCAGCCTGCAGGCGGCCGCGGCGCTGTTCCGCGAACGCGGCATCACGCCGGTGGTGCTGGGCGATACCGTGACCGGCGAAGCGCGCGAAGTGGCCCGCGTCTACGCTGCGCTGGTGCGCGAGATTCGCGCGTACAATGCGCCGTTCGCCGCGCCCGTGGCGCTGATTTCGGGAGGTGAGTGCACGGTCACTTTGCCTGCCGGCGGTGGCGCCGCGAAGGCACGGGGCGGGCGTTGCTCCGAATTCCTGCTGTCGCTGGCGGTCGAGCTTGACGGCATGCCCGGCGTGCATGCGATCGCGGCCGACACCGACGGCATCGACGGTTCGGAGGACAATGCCGGTGCGCTGGCCGATCCGACCACGCTGGCGCGCGCCGCGGCCGCCGGCCTGCCGGGACTGCGCCAGCTGGACGCGCACGACGCCTGGGGCCTGTTCGATGCCATCGGCGACCTGGTGGTCACCGGCCCGACTCGCACCAATGTGAACGACTACCGCGCCATCCTGATTCTCTGATTTCGACGAACGCCCGCCGCCGCCGCGGCAGGCCCAAGCTAGCCATGACCCAGAAGCTCACCATCACCCGCCCGGACGACTGGCACCTGCACCTGCGCGACGGCGCGGCCCTGGCCGCCGTGCTGCCCGACACCGCGCGCCAGTTCGCACGCGCCATCATCATGCCCAACCTGAAGCCGCCCGTTACCACGGTGGCGCAGGCGCAGGCCTACCGTGCCCGCATCCTGGCGGCGCTGCCGGCCGGCCTGCAGTTCGAGCCGCTGATGACGCTGTACCTGACCGACAACACCACGGCCGAAGAAATCGCCGCGGCCAAGGCCAGCGGCTTCGTGCACGGCGTCAAGCTGTACCCGGCCGGCGCCACCACCAACAGCGACGCCGGCGTGACCGATATCCGCCGCTGCTACCCGGCGCTGGAAGCGATGCAGCGCGCGGGCCTGCCGCTGCTGGTGCACGGCGAGGTGACCGACCCCAGCATCGACATCTTCGATCGCGAAGCCGTCTTTATCGACCGCGTGATGACGCCGCTGCGCCGCGACATGCCCGAGCTGAAGGTGGTGTTCGAGCACATCACTACCAAGGACGCGGCCGAGTACGTGCGCGACGCCAGCGGCCCGGTCGGCGCCACCATCACCGCGCACCACCTGCTCTACAACCGCAACGCCATCTTCACCGGGGGCATCCGCCCGCACTACTACTGCCTGCCGGTGCTCAAGCGCGAGACCCATCGCGAGGCCCTGGTGGCTGCCGCGGTCTCGGGCAGCCCGCGCTTCTTCCTGGGCACCGACAGCGCGCCGCACGCGCGCGGGCTGAAGGAGCACGCCTGCGGCTGCGCCGGGTGCTATACCGCGCTGCATGCGATGGAGCTGTATGCCGAGGCCTTCGACGCAGCCGGCGCGCTGGACAAGCTGGAAGCCTTTGCCAGCTTCAACGGTCCGGCCTTCTACGGCCTGCCGCGCAACACCGGCACGCTGACGCTGGAGCGAGAGGACTGGGAACTGCCGGCCGAGCTGCCCTATGGCGACACCACGCTGGTGCCGCTGCGCGGCGGCGAGACGCTGCGCTGGAAGGCCCGCTAAACCCTGCCGAGGCCTTGCCCATGCAGGTGCCCGCGGCCGACGAGCCTTTCGTCGCCGCGCTGGCCGGGATCGACTGGTCCCGGCCGTGGTTCCAGCCGTTTGCGGCGCAGGGCGCTGCGCTGGCTGCGGCCGTGCAGGGTGGCGCCGATCTGCGCGCGCTGCTCGACGCGCGCGCCGGCCAGCTTGGCCTGCGCAATGCGCGCGGCCTGCCGCTGCGCTTTATCACCCAGCATGCCTTGCCCGAAGGCAGCGCCTATGAGGCGCATATCCATGCCACGGGCGAGATCCCAACCCGCGACAATCTCCACGATTTCTTCAACGCGCTGACCTGGCTGCATTTCCCGCAGGCCAAGCGCGTGCTCAACCAGATCCAGGCCGAGGTCATCGCGCGCGAAGGCGTGCAGACCACGCGCGGCGGCGTGCGCGATGCGGCGACCCTGTTCGACGAGAATGCGGTGCTGTTTGTCAGCGCCGATCAGGACCTGGTGGACGCGCTCAAGGGGTTTGCGTGGCAGCGCCTGTTGGTCGAATCAAGGCCGGCGTGGGGCAGGGCCTGCACGGTGGTGCCGTTCGGCCATGCGCTGCTCGAAAAACTGGTGCAGCCGTACAAGTCGGTCACTGCCCATGCATGGGTGCTGCCGCTGGCGCCGCAGCAGGCGGCAGGCCCATCGCTGGACGCCATGCTGGCGCAATCTCTTGCCACTGCGGCCAAGGCTGGCGCGCTGCGTGGCGGGCGCAGTTTTGCGCCGCTGCCGGTGCTCGGCATCCCGGGCTGGTGCGACGATAACGCCGAACCTGGCTTCTACGCCGATACCGCGGTGTTCCGCCCAGGACGGCGCGCCGGCTGAAGCCGCCGCCAATCGGTGTTAGACTGCGGGCCGCAAAGCAGGCCAGGCAACCGCTGCCTGCACCGCAAGGTGCAGGGGGAGGAAAGTCCGGACTCCACAGGGCAGGGTGTTGGCTAACAGCCATCCACGGCAACGTGCGGAATAGGGCCACAGAGACGAGTCTTGCCGCCGGGTTCGCCCGGCGGGAAGGGTGAAACGCGGTAACCTCCACCTGGAGCAATCCCAAATAGGCAGGCGATGAAGCGGCCCGCTGAGTCTGCGGGTAGGGAGCTGGAGCCGGCTGGTAACAGCCGGCCTAGAGGAATGGTTGTCACGCACCGTTTGCCGCAAGGCGGGCGGGGTGCACAGAATCCGGCTTATCGGCCTGCTTTGCTTCTTCTTATGGCATGACCCGGCGCCACCACGGCGTACCGGGTCTGCATCTTCCCTTCAGGCTTCGACGATTTCCAGCGTGTGCGTGATCTCGGCCGTCTTGGCCAGCATGATCGACGCCGAGCAGTACTTTTCGTGCGACAGCTTGATGGCACGCTCGACCGTGGCGGGGTTGAGGTTCTTGCCGGTCACCACAAAATGGAAGTTGATGCGGGTGAAGACCTTGGGGTCCTCGCCGGCGCGCTCGGCCTGCAGCTGGACGCTGCAGCCGGAAACGTCCTGGCGGCCGCGCTTGAGGATCAGTACCACGTCATAGGCGGTGCAGCCGCCCGTGCCGAGCAGCACCATCTCCATCGGCCGCGGTGCCAGGTTGTGGCCGCCGCCCTCAGGCGCGCCGTCCATCGCCACGATATGGCCGCTGCCGGTCTGGGCCACGAAGCTCATGCCGTCCGCGCCCATCCATGTCACTTTGCATTCCATTTTGTTCGTTCCTGTCGTTTATATTGTGTGTTACCGATCACAAACGCATGATCTCGAATCTTGCAATTCTCAGTATATGGCATCGTCAAGCTTGGGCTGCTGACACCAATACCCATATGAAATCCGAGGGTTTCCTCTAGTATGACAGTTCAATGACATAGCAGGATGTTGCATAAGTCATTGATTTATAACTGAAATTACCTGTCTTGCGCGTCACGTCTTTCTTTCCGCAATACGAAATGGCATTTCGCAGTGCAAATTTCCCTTGCACTGGGGAAAACCCCATGTATAATTTGAATCATTGAACGACGGCACCGACAGCGCGCCAGAGTGCGAAAGCGAAGCCCCAGGGCAAGCCCGCCGCACCGCCCGCCAGTCCCTCCGTCGATCTCCCAGTGTCTCCTCCACCCTCCTCCTTTGGTGGATTCAAACCCAAGCTCAACAGCTTGGGTTTTTTTTCGCCCCTGTGTCGTGGTGCGCCGCGCAAGGCAAAGTGCGCGAAGCTGCTCTGTCTTGGCCCCTCCATGGCAGCGACCTTGACGAAAAGATCAGTCTTTGCTTGTGCGGTTCCAGCAGCCGCCAGTATAATGGAAGGCTTTCCGTCATACCCGCGGAAGAAAGAGCAGGACCGGGCCAGCCTTCACGGGCCAGCCACAAGACTTGCAGGGGCGAGTACAAGCCTTCGCGAGTCGGATTTCGGGTACGAACTAATAGTCAGGAAAAATCATGAAGACCTTTTCCGCCAAGCCTCATGAGGTAAAGCGCGACTGGTACGTGATTGACGCGACGGACAAAGTCCTCGGCCGTGTCGCCAGCGAAGTGGCACGCCGTCTGCGCGGCAAGCACAAGCCGGAATTCACTCCGCACGTCGACACGGGTGATTACATCATCATCGTCAATGCAGCCAAGCTGCGTGTCACGGGTACCAAGGAAACGGACAAGAAGTACTATCGCCATTCGGGCTACCCGGGCGGTATCTACGAAACGACGTTCGGCAAGATGCAGCAGCGTTTCCCGGGCCGTGCCCTGGAAAAGGCTGTCAAGGGCATGCTGCCGAAGGGTCCGCTGGGCTACGCGATGATCAAGAAGCTGAAGGTTTACGCCGAAGCCGAGCATCCGCATGAAGCGCAGCAGCCCAAGGCGCTGGAAATCTAAGGAGGCCAATCCATGATCGGTAACTGGAATTACGGTACTGGCCGCCGCAAGAGCGCTGTGGCTCGTGTCTTCATCAAGTCGGGCAAGGGCGATATCATCGTCAACGGCAAGCCCATCAAAGAGTATTTCGCTCGCGAAACCTCGCTGATGATCGTGCGCCAGCCCCTGGAACTGACCGCTCACGCTGAAACGTTCGACATCAAGGTCAACGTGACCGGCGGTGGCGAAACCGGCCAGGCCGGCGCAGTGCGCCACGGCATCACCCGCGCCCTGATCGACTACGATGCGACCCTGAAGTCGGCCCTGTCGAAGGCTGGCTACGTCACGCGCGATGCACGTGAAGTCGAGCGTAAGAAGGTCGGCTTCCACAAGGCGCGTCGTCGCAAGCAGTTCTCGAAGCGCTGATGCGTTTTCGCAGGTCCGGTACTGCCGGATCTTGCGAGACCAAAGAAACCGCACGCTGGCCGTGCGGTTTTTTTTCGCCTGCAGGGTACGGAAATACTCTGGCCTGCCGAAAAAGCGATTGGGCAGCCATACTTTTGTGGGGTATGGGCTGCGCGCGGCTACAATCACGCCCTGTCGCCATCGGCAAGTGCTGCTTGCCGGCGCGAATGCGCCACGGCCGGAGGGTTCGGCACGAACGAGAGAGGAGTGAGAGTGATGCTGTTTTCGAAAAAGAAGGGCCTTTCGATCGATACTCTGATCGGCGAAGACACCGCCGTCGACGGCGACCTGGTATTTGCGGGCGGCCTGCGCCTGGACGGCCGCGTGCGCGGCAACGTCACCGCGGCGCCGGGCAAGCCGAGCATGCTGGTGGTCAGCGAAAAAGGCATGGTCGAGGGCGAGATCAGCGTCGGCCACCTGGTGCTCAACGGCACCGTCAAGGGCCCGGTGCAGGCCACCGACCTGCTCGAACTGCAGCCGCATGCCCGCGTGCTGGGCGACGTGCGCTATGCGGCGCTGGAAATGCACCAGGGCGCGCTGGTCGAAGGCCGCCTGATGCCGCTGGTGCAAGGCGAGATCAAGGCGCTGCCGAACCTGGTCGAGGCGGCGCCGGCGGTCGAAGTGACGGAAGCGGCGGACGAGGCTGCTGTCACGGACCGCGCAACGCCCGCTGCCGACACCCAACCCACTGAAAAGGCCGCCTGAGCGGCACCCGCCATGCCGGGAACCCCTTGAAAACACAGGGTTTCGGCACGATCTCTCAGTAGCGCTTAGAATACAGGCGTATCGTGCGACACGCACTATCGTGTCCGGGCAGCTCCAACGTAAGGAGCATCGACCTTGTTGGGACACGGAAAGGCTTCTGCCAGACCGTCTAATCCCAACCAATTTCTTGCTTAGACGAACCCAGCCGAACAGCCAGGGGGAGTCCGATGTGCTGCGGGAGCCGGAGTATTGGCTACCCGCGGTTTGCTTTCTGCTGGATGAATTTCCAGCCATTGCCCAAGGGCGGGGACGCTCGCCTTTGGGCGAGTTTCTTTGTAAACGCCTCCTCTACGGAGGGTGCGGGCGGTTGCGCAACGTTAGTTTGGTTGCGAAGTCGTTACACGGCATTCAAACCGACCCAGTCGGGTCGGCGCTGTACGCCTTGGGACGGAGGTCTGCGCTCGAAAGAGTTCACCCACCGTCAAGCGCTCGCCAATATGGGAGCACATGAAGTAGGAAGTGAGGTCCCGGAGCGCAAGCTCTGCGCGTTATGGTTCGGTCGAATGTGCCCGTGAGGGTGTTTCGATAGAGAACCTGCTATGCGACTAGCAGTAGCCTAAGGGGACATGCGTCACTGGTAACGGTGGGGTGTGAAGCTCTCCTGACAATGTTTCCCCCGCAAGGGTGTCGCCTAGTCGTGAGACTGGACGGCAGAGACTCCGAGCAGCAATTGGGGTTGAGGAGCTAGGCTGGCTGGCATGGGCAACGTATGTGAACTGCTGGTAAACGTCGTCAGTATTGAGATGCCAAAGCTGCTGATAGGCATCAACCAAAAGGTGTGCGGTTGGTTGTTCCGCTGGTACGCCGGAACACGTCGCCATACAACCGCCGGCGGAAAGGCAGGCCCTAACCCGGTCGTGTAATGCGCAGGGAACGTGGTAAGCCCGTATGGCTGCCGGAGCGCAGTTTGGCTCAGGCAGGCGAACCGCAAGGAACGCTGTTGGCTGTGCGGGTATGGGAGGTTGGAGAAAGCGAATGCCGGGCTGTAATGGCTCGGATAGGGATTGAAACATCATCCCACGCGAAAGCGGGCAGACTTCCAACTGGTCAATCGTCGCAGGACGGCTGACTAATCTCGCTTGTTTAAATTTTCTTCCCTTGAGGGGCAACACGTCCCTCAAGGGGCGTGCTGTCTCTTGATGTTGGGGAAGATCCTCAAGATAGGAGAGCAGCATGGAAGCATTGATCCGCAAGGATGAATCTGCGCTCTCCGGCGGGCCGCAAACCTGGGGTGCCATTGATTGGCGCCGCGTGGAGCGGAACGTCCGAGAGATGCAGATTCGAATTGCGAAGGCGACACAGGAAGGGGATTGGCGCAGGGTGAAAGCTTTGCAACGGTCTCTGACCCGCTCGTTTTCTGCCAAGGCATCGGCAGTGAAGCGAGTGACGGAGAACCAAGGTAAGCGAACGGCAGGCGTCGATCGCGAAAAATGGGACTCGCCTGAAACCCGATGGGAAGCCATCGGGCGGTTGAAGCGCCGGGGATATAGACCTTTGCCACTACGGAGGGTTTTTATCCCCAAGGCCAACGGGAAGGAGCGCCCTTTGGGCATTCCGACCATGTTAGACAGAGCCATGCAAGCGCTGTATTTGCTGGCCCTGGAGCCGGTGTCCGAAGGGACGAGCGATCCGAACTCCTATGGGTTTCGGATCAACCGCTCTACCGCGGACGCCATGTCTCAGCTATTCCTAAACCTGTCCAGAAAGGCTTCGGCCCAATGGATCTTGGAAGCGGACATCAAAGGCTGCTTTGACCATATCAGTCACGACTGGCTGGAAAGCAATGTCCCTATGGACAAAGCAATCCTTCGGAAGTGGTTGAAAGCTGGCGTGGTATTTCAAGGCCAGCTTCAGGCGACCGAAGCCGGAACACCGCAGGGGGGCATCATTTCCCCCACTCTGGCAAACGTTGCGCTGAACGGGTTGGAACGACAACTGGTTAAGTCTCTCGAGACTAAACTGGGCGTGGTCAACACGAAGAAGCTAAAAGTGAATGTGGTGCGCTATGCGGACGACTTCGTGATCACTGGCAGTACGCCGGAGATCCTAGAAAGCGAAGTGAAGCCGTGGGTGGAACAGTTCCTGGCAGTACGGGGGCTGACGCTATCGACGGAGAAAACGCGGATCGTCAATATCGCTGACGGCTTTGACTTCCTCGGGTGGAATTTCCGGAAGTATTCGGGAACGCTGCTCATTAAGCCGAGCAAGAAGAATGTGCAAACGTTCTATCGCAAGGTGAAAGGGGTCATCAGTGCCAACAAGACGGCGAAGCAAGTGAACATCATCAACTTGCTGAACCCGATGCTAAGGGGCTGGGCGCAGTATCACAGCCCGGTGGTTGCGAAGGCCACGTTCAACCGCTTGGAGTACGCAGTATCCAAGGCTCTATGGCGGTGGGCGAAACGGCGACATCCACAGAAGACCACCGATTGGGTGCGGAAGAAGTACTACGCGCCAGTCGGGGATCGGAGTTGGGTGTTTGGAACCACGATCGTGGATGACGGCGGCAATAGCCGATGGGTGGGGCTTTTTTCCCTTGCGGGTACGCCTATCCAAAGGCACAAGAAGGTTCGAGGGGACTATCACCCCTTCGACCCAGCGCAGGAAAGATACGGCGAAACGCTGCGTCAGGAGCGGATGTTAAACAACATGTCGCACCGGAAGCAGTGGATTAAGCTCTACATTTCCCAGCGGGGCTTGTGTGCGGTGTGTGAGTGCAAGATCACCAAAGAGACAGGATGGGAAGATCATCACATCGAGTACCGTACATACGGAGGCTCGGACGCTCTAGGGAATCGTGTGCTGCTACACCCTGATTGCCACAAGCAAGTGCACCACCACGGCAGACCCGTAGTGAAACCGGTACAATAAACCGTACTTTGAAAGGCTTGAGCCGTATGCGGGGAAACTCGCACGTACGGTTCTTAGGGGGGGATGGGTCAGCAATGACCTGTCCCTACCCAACTAAACAGGAGAACCCCCCATGAACGCAGTCGCAGAGGCACCCGTTACCGAGGACGTGCCGGCACCGTTCGTCTTTACCGACAGCGCCGCCGACAAGGTCAAGCAGTTGATCGAGGAAGAGGGCAATGCCGAACTGAAACTGCGCGTGTTCGTGCAGGGCGGCGGCTGCTCCGGCTTCCAGTATGGCTTCACCTTCGATGAGGAAGTCAACGAAGACGACACCACCATGGTCAAGAACGGCGTCACCCTGCTGATCGACTCGATGAGCTACCAGTACCTGGTCGGCGCCGAGATCGACTACAAGGAAGACATCAACGGCGCGCAGTTCGTGATCAAGAACCCGAATGCCTCGACCACCTGCGGTTGCGGCTCGTCGTTCTCGGTCTGACCGGCACCGGCCCAGAAAAAAACGCACCTTCGGGTGTAATGCCGTTCAGTTAAGGTCCCTATTGAGGAAGCGAACGGCATAGCGTGAAGGGCGGGACTTGACGACCCGGTC